>DASPOT010000055.1:0-14405 GCA_035625875.1 Mycobacterium sp.
GCCCGCGCGCGTTCTGCTTCGCCTGATTGATGGGTTGGGCGTACGGTGCGTCCGTCCGGAACAGGGGCCTTCGGGGAACACCTATGGGCAGGCCGTTCTTGCTCGCTGGGCTGCGAGCCCGTGTTAGTAGTTGGCCGCCCCTGCGACTTGTCCGGCTGCGCTGTGAGCGCGTATCCGTAGGTGTCGTTCCGTCCCAGCGGTTCCCCAGCAAGAGAGATCATCGAAGGGAGAACCCGGGTTGGTGCCATATGTCGGGATGGCCGCGATCGCCGTTGGGGTGAGGTCTACTCCGACTACAGTGTAACCCTCGGCGGCCAGCGCCAGCGACCGCTCGGCGTACCCGCACCCGGCGTCGAGCACATCGCTGCGGACCTTGCCGGCGGTGACCGACGCGGACAGTTCCGGTTGCGGCTCACCGATATTCCACGGCGGAGGCCCCTCGAAGACGCCCTGCTCCCGATGCACACTGTCCCAGTCCATCACTTCGTTTGCCGTGTGCTCCAAGCTACTCCGGAGTTCGACATGGTCATCGCGCTGGCCGGCGCATCGATCATCACGTCGAGGTCCGGCGGCAGATCGCTTCGCATCATGAACTGGGCCAGCTGCATCTGGGCGCGTACGTCGGGCGGTCGGGACCGCTGCTCTTCCGCCTAAAGGTACTTCCCGAAGATGTTGTGCCAGCGTGCCGTTGAGCTGCCGCGAGCGGACCACCCCAGCTCGTTGCATTGCCGTTTCACCCAGGATGGGGTGAAACAACCGCGCCACAGTATTGGATCCATCCGCAACGAACTGGATCACGCCACTGCGCTCAAGGCGTCCTACCGCGTCGGCGTCGCAAAGCCCACGCAGAATCTCCCAGTGCTCAACTACTTTCGGGTTACATTAATTTGACATCGGTTCAACGAATCGACGCCGTTGCAAGCGCTAGCCTTGATTCTTCGCGCGACCTGGCTGCGCCAGGGTGGAGCCGCTGCAGGCTGGCTTGTGGGGTTCATTGTCGAAGCTGGGTACGACAAGTTGCCCGGTGTCACGCCGGTGGGCGGGCTTTCTTAAGGCCGGTGGGTCTTTCGTCTCGTCAGGGCAGGTCGGGATCGGGCGCGTTAGCCCGGATCTTTCAGTAATTGCTGGGCGACACGGCGTGTAGATAACGGAAAGCCCTTCTGTTGCAAGGGAAACTGTGGTTGGCAAAACATAGCTTCCAACAACGAGAAGGGCACTTCCGAAGTGAAGGATACCGCTGGGCGTCCAAGTCTTGTCGTCACTACCGGTGGTCGGGGTGTCGTGGCGCATGCGGGGGCGCGGTTGTTGGCCGAGCTGGCCGACGGGCTGGGGGCTGACCGCGGGGTTGTCGGCGGCGATGGCGGCGACGAAAACGCGCCGCTGCGGCCATGACCGCGGCCGGGTGCTGACCGATCTGGCGATTCGCCATCGCCGATGGGGCCAGCGCGATCAGCGACCTACGGGTGCTGGCCGATCAGCCCGATCTGTTCGGCCAGGTCGCCTCGGTGCCCACCGTGTGGCGGGCACTGGGGGCCGTCGATGAGCCCGCGCTGGCGCGCATCGCCACGGCGCGGGCCCAAGCGCGCGCGGCAGCGTGGCCGGCCGGGGCCGATCCGGGCTGGTATGTCATTGATATCGACGGGTGCTGGTCGAGGTCGAGTCCGACAAGCAGCACGCGGCGCCGACCTACAAGCACGGGTTCGGGTTCTATCCGCTGCTGGCGGTGCTGGACGCCACCGGGGAGGCGCTGGCCGGGCCGCTGCGACCGGGCAACGCCGGCTCGAGCACCGCCA
The DNA here is from genome assembly GCA_035625875.1 of Mycobacterium sp. Lineage (GTDB taxonomy): Bacteria > Actinomycetota > Actinomycetes > Mycobacteriales > Mycobacteriaceae > Mycobacterium. The sequence goes on from DASPOT010000055.1 coordinate 1,794, forward strand.
CCGACCACCTCGCGATGCTGGATGCGGCGCTGGCCCAGCTGCCGGTGCACCCTGGCCAGCGGCAGGTCATCTGCCGCACCGACGCCGGGGGCACCAGCCACGAATTGGCCGCGGCCTGCCGCGCGCGGGGTGTGCGGTTCATCGGCGGGGTGCGGATGCGCGCGACCCGGGCCGAGGTGATCCTCACCCTGGCGCGATCGCGCTGGCAGCCAACGGTTTCGGCCGACGGCAGCCAACTGCGTGAGAGCGGCGAGGTGGCCGGGATCACCGATCTGGTCGGCCTGTCGGAGTGGCCGGCCCGGCACCCGGATGCTGGTGCGCCGTGAACAACCCCACCCGGGTGCGCAGCTGCGCTTCACCGACCTCGACGGCTACCGCTACCAGGTGTTTGTCACCGACCTGCCCGACGCGGATTTGGCCTACCTGGAGGCGCTTTACCGCGGCCGCATGGAATGCCGGATTCGCGACATGAAAGACACCGGGCTGGCCAACCTGCCCTCCCACGATTTCGCGATCAACAGCGTCTGGCTGACCCTGGTGCTGATCGCCGCCGACCTGCTGGCCTGGGCCAAAACCCTCTGCCTGCACGGGGACCTCAAAACGGCCGAGCCCAAACGCATCCGCTACACCCTGCTGCACACCGCCGGGCTGCTCATCCACTCGGCGCGGCGCACCACCCTGCGGCTGGCCGCCGGATGGCCATGGGCCACCGACCTGGCCGCCGCGTTCACCCGGCTCCCCGGCTGGGCCCCCGTCCCCGGCTAAAGCACCCCCACCACCTGCACACCCCCACAGCGACAACGGGCAACGCTGACCCCGCGCGCCCGCCAACCGAACACGACCCCCAGCGCACGGCTCAACAACCGCCATCACCGCACCCAACCACCCGGACCAGAACCCACAACCGGCATCAAGCCAGTCATCAGGCCCGCTACGACGCCGCGAACAGGCTTAACGAAAGATCCGGGCTAGGTGAAGGCGGTGTGGATGCGGCGCCAGGCGGTGGCGATGGCCTGGGCCCAGCGCGAGGTGGCGTCGATGCGCAGCCGGAGTTGTCGGGCGCCGCGGGTGATGCGGGCGGCGACGTGCAGGACCCGGTAGCGGAAGGTGGCGATTTCGCAGCGCGCCAGCTCGGGGCGGTCGGTGAAGCCGATGAGTTTGGCCCAGGCGACCAGATCGTTGCGGCCATGATGATTTCGAGCCAGGCTGCGTTGGCGTTAAAGGAGTGAAACGGTCTCAATCCAAAACCCACAACACACACAGGCGACTCGTGCTGCAACTGCTCGACGAACCAAATCCCACGTTGCGATGGAGAGAGTTTGAGGTGGGCTGGTACGTTTGCAGTCATGCCCTGCAAAATCTCCCTGTTGACTGGTCGGCGCCCTTGACAGGACGCCGGGCTTTTGGACCCGCGGTCGTCTTCGGAGACGGAGGGGTGGGGAAGTTGATCCGGTCGGTACTCGCGGGACACGTCGAGTCGCTGACCATCGTCGATCTGCTTTCGTCCAACAATGGAAGCGACGACAATGTCCTCCGAATCGCCGCCGATGTAACCAAACCGATCGAGCACCGTTTGGAAAGCGTGATTGCATCTGCAGAGTTGGTCGTTTGCGCGTTGCCCGGGGAGGCACTCGTAGCCTCTCTGCCAAAGCTGATTGCGGCCGTACCGATATCGGCACTGGTAGTCGACACAGCCTCAGTCAAGTCACCCCTGCGAGTGTTGTGGAGTCCGACCGGTCCCTCGATCCTCAGCGTTAACCCAATGTTTGCGCCTTCGCTTTCGCCTGTAGGCCGGCGCGTGCTCGCAGTCACCGCTGGTCGGCCCGGGCGGCAGGAAGATTTCCTCAAGCTGTTGCGACGCAAAGGCATTGTCGTGGTGCAATTGGCGGACGCCGATGAACATGACCGACTTGTTGCGATCACCCAAGCCGGTGTGCATGCAGCGACTCTCGCGTACGGATTGACCCTCGCGGCTGCTGGTTTCAGTGGAGAGCAAGTTGCTGAACTTGCGCCCCCGCCTTGCCGACAGCAACTGATGCTGCTAGCTCGCATGGTCGCGCAACCATCCGAGGTATACGAAGACATCCAGCGGTCAAATCCCCACGCCGAGCGTATCCGTGCTGACCTGGTCGAGAACATAGCTGAGATTGGCCGCCTCGCGACGATCAAGAATCTGGGGTCAGCGCTTAGCGACATTGCGGATTGGCTTGGAAACGCTGGTATTCCGCTGGCCGAGCTTTGCCAAAATGTGTACGAGGAATTCACCGCTTCGGCGACCATGAGGACAGTTGAGTCAGCTGGATCTGACTCGTAGCGCGCTCAACGCCGAACGAGCTTACGCGCGGGAATGCTGAATCAATCGGATGCGCAAGACCCTACCTCATTTAAACCTAGACAATACAACATGACGCCTCCTATCGGACGAACGGCGACTCCTGGCAAGGTTTACTGCCAGGCGGGAATGCCCATGACACTTTTGCGTTCTTCCCAGACCAGCGTTGCGCCCCGGTGTGGTGGCAAGCGCCTCAATCTCATTGTTTACGGTTGGCGGCTTCACCACGTTTGTACGTGTGCTAGCCATCATCTTTCGTGTGGCTGGCGGGTGGGCCTGATCGGCTTCGGATTGGGCGGTAGCGGGCGCGGCTTGATAGGGCGTGGGTGTTTGCCCAAGGCGTCGGGTGGCGCCAGGTTCCTTGCCGGGTATACCGTTCTAGTCGTCGGATCTGGTTAGTCCTGGTCGGTCGGTGCAGATAGGGCCTTGAGGGATGCCAGCGCTGCGGTAAGGTCCGCGCCCCTCCCAGGTCGGTGACGTCCAGAGGTCCGCGCACGACGGTCTTCCAGTTATAGCGGCAACCTGCTGGTACTGGTAGTCGACCTGACGCATCTGCAAATCGACTATCTGGCTTAGCAATTTGCGTATCGTCACCAGTTCTGTTTGTGTTGCCTCGGACATCTTCATGATTCCGGGCAGTAGTTTGTTCAAATCGCCTATGCCACCAAGCATTTCAGTCCTTTCTGATTCGTGCTGCGCCAATAGGGCATCTGCATGTGGTTCATTGCGTTCTGTCCACTCGTTGTCGTTGATGTCATTGGCCATCAGAACGGCTCATCGTCGTCAGATGAGTCTTTGACTCAGTGGCAGCAGAAGCCTTGGCAGACGGAGACTTTGATGCTGATGGCGTTGGTGCTGGCGCTTTCTCGGCCACGGTGCCTTTGGCGTTCTTCATGCCGTGCATGACAAAACCTAAATACCTTATCAGCTTTTCGATTTCGTCATCGAGGGATAGCCGCGCGCATCGTGTGCCGAACCGCGTTGCCGCCGCTTCGCACGCAACCGTGAGCCTCTCGGCGTCCACATCGTGATCGATCACGACAAAAGCGGCGAAGTTGTAAGGGACTTCGGGCCGGAGTTGTTGGGCAGCCCATATCGACCGCTGAGCGGCGGTTAACGATCCCAGCATGTCTGGTTGCGTACCGTGGTTGAGCATGATGACGACGGACTCCCTATTTAGGCCGGCATGCCGGCGGCCCAATCCGGTTACATTTAGGGCGCATATGAACTATGCAGTCTATCCTCTGACATGCTCTCATTGTCGATAATCAGATCTTCCAGGCGACAGGATTCGTGGACAACCACATCGATTAGCCGATGAACGAAACCTTCGTCCAGGCTCAGTTTTCGACCTTCTTCAATCGACTTTGCACGAACGTGATCCAGCCGATGCGGCTGCATCATAGGAATTTGACCCTTACGTTTGATCCGCGCGATTTCCTTACAGAGTTGCATACGCTCAGCAATGACCTCAACTAGCATCGTGTCGAGTTCGTCAAGACGCTCGCGGCGCTGTTCCATCGCTGAGCCGATGTCGCAGGTTTCGACATTAGGTTCGGGCTCCTCGGTCACTGTATTCCTCCATTTCTGTCATTGACGTTGATGGCCTCAACCCCTTCCAGCACAAGGGCTTGAGGCAATCCTCCCTGTCCAGCACCATCAGCCCGCGCATCAACGCGCCGACTTTCTTAGGCCGAAGTAGTTAGTCGAGCCGTCGCTCGTATGGACTCCAGGAGCGCATGCGCCTTCAGGTGTATCTCCGCGAGCTCTTCCTCGGGGTCAGAGAGAGCGACGATCGCGCCGCCGGTGCCGACTGTAATCTGGTCGCCGCAGACAACCATCGTGCGGATGACGATGTTCAGATCAACCGCTCCCGATAGAGAGAAGTATCCAATCGCCCCTGAATAGATCCCACGGCATCCGCCTTCTAATCTGTCGATGATTTGCATCGTCCGCCGCTTGGGAGCGCCGGTCATAGACCCGCCCGGAAAAGCGGCGCGCACACACTCCGCTGGCGTGACATCGTCCCTCAACCTCGATCTGATCGTGCTTACTAGTTGGTGAACAGTTGCGTATGTCTCCACCGCAAACGGTTTAGGGACGTGCACGGAACCAACCACGGAAACCTGTCCGAGATCGTTGCGGAGCAAATCAACAATCATTAGGTTCTCCGCTCGGTCCTTCACTGCGGTGCGGAGATCGTCTGCTAGCTTCGCGTCTTCATCGGAAGTGCGGCCACGCCGGCGAGTGCCTTTGATCGGTTTCGCTTCCACCGTACGATCGGCGGAAATCTTCAGAAACCTTTCCGGAGATGCACTTAAGATATCGACTCCCGGAAGCTGCAGGAGTGCGGCGTAAGGAGCGGGATTACGTCGCCGGAGATCGCGGTATGTTTCGAGCGTATCGATGTTGGCGGTTACCGTCATGGTCGTCGTCAAGCAAACTTCGTAGGTTTCCCCTGCGCGGATTTCTTTCAAACATTGCTGTATACTGTCGAGATACGTGCCCGAAGATTCGCGAGCAACCACAGACATGTGCAGCACGGGCAAGTTGGATTCGCGCTCAACGGGCTTCGTATTCAACGACGAGCGCACCGTTTTTTCAGCTTGGTCCAGCCACGACGTTGCCTCACCCCCTATTTCTTGGTCTGAGAGGGCCAGTAGCCACGTCTCATCAAGTTGGTGATCTATCACTACAGCGCGATCACAGAACACAAATCCAGCATCGGGGAGGTCGGACTGATGCACATCGTCGCCACCACACTCTGCCTTCATTTCGTAGCCCAGGTAGCCGACGTAGCCAAGCGCAAATTCACAATCACTCTCGAATCCGATCACCGCGCGCTCAGCAGTTTGCTCTCCAAGGTAGTCGAAAATGCTTTGGTCAAGATGAGTCACCGTACCGTCGCTATGGTGAACGCGCACGCCACAGTTGGCATCCGCAGTCACCCATTCGCCGTGAGGGCCCCTTCCGCCAAGGATCGAAAAGCGAGACAAACCGGATACGATCATAGCGCTGTCTAGCCAAAACACACCGTCCTGACCGGCGAAAAGCTGCGAATACACGGCTTCCGCTTCGGGCTGATGGTCCAGGCGACGGCTTACTAAGCAAAATCGCCTGCCCGGAGTCTGAGGTTCGGTGTGCTGGCCGATGCACCGAGTGGGTGCCGCAGCAACGGCCGGAGCTGCAGTGGTATTGCGTTGTCGCGATCTTCCGCGAGCGAGCTGGAGGAAATTGCTAATTAATCGGCGACCATACTCTGTTTCGATGGACTCTGGGTGGAACTGCACGCCCCATTGCGCGCGAGAGCAGTGCTCCACCCCCATGACGAGTTTTTCTCCCGATCGATCTATTGTAAATGCCGTGACCTTCAGCGTGTCTGGCACCTCATCCACCACAAGCGAGTGATAACGGACCGCACTGAATGGTGAGGGTATTCCGGCGAACAGTCCGGTGCCGTTGTGTTGAATAGCACTCGTCCGTCCATGGCAAGGCTCAGGCGCGGTTGTCACAACGCCCCCTTCGAAATAACAAAGGCCCTGATGCCCTAGGCAAACCCCCAGCAATGGAACGGCATGATTCAGTGCCAAGCGACTGATCCCAAAGTCGCACTCAAACTCCGGTCTCCCAGGCCCCGGCGAGATGATCAACGCCTCAAGGCTATCGGGAGCGATCGAATCCCACGTCGAATAGTCGTCATTCTTGATCACCTGGACGTCAGCACCAGCAATGCTCGCGACAAGTTGGAAGAGGTTGTACGTAAACGAATCATAGTTATCGATAATCACGATGGACATAGCTTTATTCCTCCCCGGCACAGTCGTTGGAGTTGCCTCGTTGGAGGCCGCCTATGGTCCTTTGAGCTGGTGTCAGCGGGACTCGCCCTGGCCAGCGCAAAAGCGCCCACGAAACCCGTGGAGCGCCCCATATGTTCGAACAGCTCGGCGGGTGGGCAGTCGATGTAGGCCTTGACCGTGCAGTACTGGCCGAAAACTTCGTCGTGCGGGTACACCGACCGCATCTTCGCCATGAAGATCGGGGCGGTCTTCTCCAGTGGTGGGGTCTCGATACGGACCACTCCCTCGATCGGCTCGATGGTCCGGTATGGGCGACAATAGCGTCAAGCGCTGGCAGCGACATCGGTTCTGTTTTCCTTTGTAAGTGAGATCTCCTGACTGACAACATTTTTAGCTATTGACGACCCAAGAAACGTCGCGAAGGGCGGGATTTCGTCGGCTGCGCATTCGACGCTGACCACCGACGGGCCATGGACATCGAGCGCCGTGCGCATCGCCGCGCTAAATCCGTCGGCGTCGGTGACGTCGACGGATGATAGCCCGGGGAACATCGCCGCCAGACCGGCTCCGAGCCGACTCGGCGCGAACCGGTTGTAGCTGTACCGGTCGCCGTAGAACAGCTGCTCGCGGGTCACGCACGTGGCGTGGGCATTGTTGTTGAACAATACGAACGTCACCGGAAGCCGGTATTGCACAGCGGTGTGCACTTCCATGCCGTGGGTGAAGAACGCACCGTCCCCGGCGATCACCACGACGCGCCCACCCGGCGCGTGGACCTTCGCGCGAGCGAACGCCATCCCGATACCGGCACCAAAGCTGTAGCCCATGCCGCCCATGCCGAGTGCGACCGCGAACCGGCCCCTACGCCGTACCGGCAGGTAATGGACGGCTGCCGCGCCGGTGTTACCGACATCAACGACAATGTCGACCCCGTCGGGTAATACGCGATCGAGCACGCTCATGGCGTCGCGGTAGCGCACCCCCGGACCGTCGAATGCCGGTAGAGTCAACTCGGTGCGGGACACCACATCAGGCACCCGAACCCCGATTGGTCGGCCACGCCCGGTCAGCGCGCTCGTCAGCATTCGCAATGACGTCCGCAGATCTTCGGTGTGCACGTGGGTACACGCAACATACGGCGGTGCGGACCCGATCGAGATCGTGCACACTGCCGCCAGCGCGTCGTCGAGACCAGCGCGCGCGGTCACCGACAGCCGGGTACCCACCACCAGGCACAGCGCGCTGCCGGCCACCGCTTCCGCCACGCTGGGGTGGCCCATGACACCGGTGACCCCAAGCGCCGACGATGACCCGAAACCCGGTGTGCCGGCAGCATCCTTGGCGTGGGGCACACACGCCACCCGCGCGCGAAGCACCGCCCGCAGTAACGCCAGCTCGGCTCGTGCGTCATCGCGGACGACCTGCTCACCCGCGATAATCGTGACCGGTCCGATCACCCGGCGCAGCGCTTGCGCGATCGGATGCGGGTCACCAATAGCTCGTGGCCGCTCGACACCGTGCTCACCGGTATAACCGTTGATCCGCACGCCTGCTTGTTGAACGTCCTTGGGCAGCAGCAGCACCGCTGGGCCGCCGGTTCGGGCCGCCGCGATCGCCTCCGCCAACGCCGACATAATGTCTCCGGGCTGCTCGACCCGCCGGCAAAACACCGACACCGCGGAGAAGAGCGCCTCGGCGTTCAGCGCGCCGTTGCGGCCGCTGGTGTCCTGGAACGCGCCCCGGCCGTCGAGCGTGGTCGGCGGTTGCCCGATCAGCGCGAGCACCGGCACCCGGCTCGCCAACGACTCCGCCAGCCCCGGCACGGTGTTTAGGCATGCCCCGCCGGAAGTCACGGCCACCACACCCAATCCGGCGCCGCTGCGGCTATAGCCGTCGGCCATCGTCGCCGCCGAGAACTCGTGCTTAGCTAGAATCGCGGTGACCTCGGGACGGAAATGCGCGGCGTCGTATAGGTCCTCGATGTTGTCGCCGTCGACGCCGAAGATGTGCTCGACCCCGATGGCAGCAAGATGCTCGACAATATGGTCGACCACCCGAGGGGGACCTGCCGGCCTCACTTCGACAAGCCGTTGGTTAGCAGTCACATCTCACCCCTACTCCCAAGTTCGTAAGCCGCGGCGCATCATGACGAGCGCGTTGCCTCCACTACCGTGAGGAGCCGTACCTGCTCTGAACGCCACGTGCCCACCGGAGACCTCCTTCACCATCCCCATCTGATAGGTTTCGTTGTCGCGGGAATGCGACCCGCCGATCTAAGGATCTTCGGCGACCGTGGAGGATTCGCCCAGCCTGCCTGCACCACTATTGGTGGTGGTGTGTACACGGCGGTGTGTCTGATTAACCGTGGATCCGGCCTTGGCATTGGTTAGCGGCTGGTCGGGGTGATCGGGCTGTCGAAGGTGATCACGAACGCGTTCAGCGCTGGCTTCCACCAATGGCCCATCGTGCCTTACCGTGGCCGGTGGGGTCTAGGGAGCGCGTGACCAGGTAGAGGCATTTCATCGCGGCCCTATTCGGTCGGGAAATGGCCCCTGACGCGGATTGCGCGCCGGTAGTGGGCATTGATCGATTCGATGGTTATCTGGAGTCCTCCAGCAATTGGTGGCTGTGAGCTGCTGGCTTGCGTCGTGGAGGATGTCTTTGACACAGACGTTCGGCAGGCCTTCAGGGCGCGATTGTTATCGAGCTGCGATGCTCGGCAGGTGGTTCGGCTGGTCGGGACCATCCATGGTCGCGGAGTTGGCCGAGAGCGTGGGCGAGCTGGCGGCGCAGCCGCTGGTTCTCGTCAGCGAGTTCGCGGTTGCGGCGGTTGGCGAGTTCGAGGCGCTGCCGTAACGAGTCGTCGCTGGCGCGCTGCGGGGAGGGTATCGGCGCGTTCGGTTGGTGTCGGGCCTGGTCGCGGAGTCGGCGGATCTCATCTTTGATGTCGGGCTGGGTGTAGATCCAGGAGCGGGATACCCCGGCGTGCTGGGCGACGGACTCGAAGGTGAGTGCCGCGCCGGCCTGGTCGAGTTCATGCATCGACGCGAGTGCCTTGGCGCGGGTGTATTCGTGACGCTGTTTGGCGGCGGTGGTGAGGTGAACGCTGTTGTCAGCCCGCATGTTTGGTGTCTTTCGATTCGTCGAGGGCGGTGATGATGTTGTCCAGGTTGTGCAGCACCTGCCGGTTCATCTCGGCGAGCCGTTGCTGGCCGCGTGCTTCGGCGGCGGTGACCAATTGCAGAACCTGCTGGCGCTGGGCCCGGTGTTGGGGCAGGAATTCGGGGGTGGTGAGGAACATCGGACAGGTCAGACAGGCGTTGGCGTGTGGACAGCTCTGCTGCACCGGCAGCCCGCAGTAGCCGTTGGGCAGGGCCTGGGTGGCACGACCCAGTCGTTGCTTGGCCCAAGCCGCGTCGGCGAGCGGGCCGGCGGGGTCCAACGTGACTGTGCGCCCATGGATGTCGACCTTGCGGGCAGCTTCCCAATGGCGACGCACGGTGCTGTCATGCAGCCGGGCGTAGTGCCCGGTCATCTGCGCGGAGTCGTGGTCGAGGATGCGCCGCACCACTTCCTGAGGAACGTCGCGGTTGATCAGCCGGTGCCCAAGGGTATGGCGCCACTGATGAGGGGTCAGATGCACCGGCTGGCCATTTTCGTCGCTGATCTCGCAGGCGGTCAGCCAGCGCAGCAGCGCCGCCCGGTAGGTCGAGCTGGCGATCGGGTGGGCGCCGTCGACGTTCTTCGTCGGCCGTGGGAACAGCCCCGGTGTCCCGGCGGACCAGCGTTGCAGGGCGCGGTGCCGGTGTTGGGCGATCAGTTCGCGCAGTTGCTCGTCGATTGGCACCAGCGCGTCGCGTTTCATCTTGTGGTTGTAGTAGCGCAGATACGGTGCGCCGTCGGTATCGGCGATGACGCAGTCGGCAGGCAGCCGCAGCGCGTCGGTGATTCGCAGCCCGCAACGCATCAGGATGATGGTGATCAGCCGGTGGGCGTGGTCGGCGAACTGGGCGAGGTTGTCGGAGTGTTCGAGCTGAGCCATGACGTGTTCGGCCAGCGCCCGAGGCAGCCGTTCGGCGCGTTTGGGGTAGTCCTCGGCGTAGAACATCACATCGGCGGGAAGCGCAGTGTCCCAACAATGTTGGCGGATAGCGGCGAAAAACCGGTTGAGCAGGCCGATGTGGCAGGCGCGACGTTGCGAGCAGATGCGCTCACCGCGCAGGTCAGCGAGGTAGCGTTCGAGCACCGGCCGGTCGATCCGGTCAATGCGGGTGATGCCGATGTCGGCGAGAAACTGTGCGAAGCGGGTGATCACAACGACCGGTCTAGCGCCGCCGGCTTCCAGCCCCAACCCGCTCGACAGTCGCCAACAAATCCAGCGTTTGGCCAGGTTCCGCAGCCACGGCTGGGGTATCCCACCGAACCGCAGGGTGCGGTCGCCGTCGTAGCCGAGGCGGCGCATCCGCCAGACATCGCGCTCGAATTCGGCTTCCCAACCACCAGCCTCGGCCAGGTCAGCGATCGCGCGGTAGGCGTAGCCGAACAGGCCTCGCGCACGATTATCGTTTATCAACAACTGTTTCGCTCGGTCCAGATATCTTCGTCGTGGTCGAGCAGGGAGGCCACGTCTGCGGCGGCGAGCATCCGCACCACGCGCATCACGACCCCTGGGGTGAGCTTCCCGTGCCGTTCATCGTGGCGACGCTGCAGCACGTATTGCATCTCCAGCTTCAACTGCGGCGTCAGCCGATCGAGCCGGATCACCTCACTGGCCAGAGTGGTTTCGGCGAAACGGTTGGCGAACTCCTCGATATCGGGTCGCCATTGACTTTCCAGGTATTCGTGTGGGACTGGCAAAACGGTGATGTCCCTTGCGCCCACAACTCGCAATGCGCGATGCGACACGTTCTGCCCGGAGCCGGCTGTTGCGTCGCCGCGGCATCGACCAGCCACGCGTTTAGGTCCGGCCGACCGGCGCGCTGCCATCGCTGAGCGTGTAGACCGCACAAACCGGTACGGGCAGAACCGTATCCGCAGCCTTGCACCCGGCAGCGTTGGTTAGGGCGCTGCCGGCGCCAGCGTGGATCGGTCGAGCGAATGAACTGCTCCAAGTCCGGGCGTCCCTCGTCGACCCATCGGTGCAGATGCCCCTGACACAAACCACGCCCGCACGCCGTTCGCCCACATTCCTCGACCCGACAGGCGTCCCCGCCGAACACCGGGTCCTCGGGACCGAATTCCATGACATCGCTGCGGAATTCGCTGCGCACCGCCGCCATCAGCTTGCCCAGCAGCCCAGACGAGACACCGCCGGGAACCGGGGCGGTCACCAGCTCACCTGCTTGTCGGTGAACCAGCCCACCTGCTCCATCACCCGGCGGGCGTCCTCGACGGTCAGGTGCCCGTATGTCGAACTCGTGGTGGCCACCGACGAGTGGCCCAGCAGCCGTGCCACCACCTCGATGCCAATACCGTCGCGCAGCATCCGTGTCGCGGCCGTGTGCCGCAGCCAGTGCGGGTCGAAGTCGATCCCGACCCGCCGGCGCAACCGGCGCACTAGGTCGTAGACCGCGGCATAAGTCAACGGATGCCCGCGCGGGCGGCCCCACAGGTTGACGAACACGTAGTCGCTGTCCAGATCGCCGTACTCGGCATGCAGGTAGTCGGCATACAACCGGATCAGTTCGGCGCTGACCGGGATCGTGCGCGAGTTGCCCGACTTGGCGCGCGCGCTGTTGGCGTTGTCGCGGCATCGTAGCGTCACCTCGCTCTCGGCAGCGGCAATGTCGTTGTGCCGCAACCCGAGTGCTTCACCAATTCTCATTCCTGAGTCATACAGCAGGGCAAACAGAAATCGGTCGCGCAGCCGCTGGCAACCGTCCAATACGGCCTGCACCTCCACCGGAGTGAGCACCCGGGGCAACTTCTTCGGCGTCCTCACCGCAACCACTCGCCGCGGTTTCGGGTCGCTCTTGCTGATGTGATGCAAGAACGGCCTCCAGCCGCCTCGCGCCCCACCGACCTGCCATGAGGTCAACAACTCGCCCACTTCGACACCGTCTCGACCGGCGTGGGTGTAGAACGCGCCGACCGCCGAAAGCTTGCGATTCACGGTGGATTCCGTGCAGTGATGCGCCACCGACGGCAACACCGTGACGCGGCCGTCGCGGGCCTGCAGCGGCAGCCGCAGCCAGGCGACGAACTCACCCACGTCATTGAGCCGCACCGCCCGCCAATCCAGCCCACGATCAGCGAGGAAGGTGAACCAGTCCTTTAGGTCGTGCGCGTAGGCCTTGACCGTGTTCGGTGAGCGCTCGATATCACTCAGATACGCCAGATACCGCTCCACCGGCGCGACCGGGGCGTCGTCCTCGCCGAGGACCGTCCACGATTCACGCGACGAGACCGGTGAGATGACTCGGGCAACTTGCATCGTCCCTCCGCAGGCTTTGCCTCCTGGACGACTGCAGATAACCACGTCCA
>DASPOT010000056.1:0-26139 GCA_035625875.1 Mycobacterium sp.
CGCCCATCATCTGCTGCATCATCGCGGGCATACCCTGCTGTACGAACCCGGTGACCTCCTGCGCGTGTGCGCGGATGGCTTCGGTGAGGGCGGGGTCATCGGCGGTCTCCTCGGCGATCACACCCGTTGGGGTGAAGATGAGTTGGCGGCGGTAGCCGTTGGCCTGGCGGAACAGCGTCGGCAGGCTCTGGCTCATGCAACTGACCTCTGCCCCCTGATCGAGGTGGGAGTACATGCTTGAGACATGCGCCTGTAGTTGGGCGGCAAGTTCTGGGACATTCGATTCGGTGGTGGTGCGCACGCCACCGGGAATCTCTTCCACAACGCGGTTGATTTCGTTGTGCCGGTTAAACATTTCCATGTAGCGGCTCATGTCCACCGGATCGGCACCCATGAAGCCACCTCCGTCGGTGAGGCGGATACGCGGTGCGGGCGCTTCAGAGATGCTGCGATGGACATACCGCAGACCTAGGACACTGCCCGCTCCGAGCGCACCGAGCGTGGCGAGCGCCGCCCGCCGCGTCAACCTAGCCATCGTGGTTAGCGGTGTTCATGCAGCAGCGTAATGCGCCGCCGGTATTCGTCTTCATCTATTTCGCCACGAGCGAAGCGTCCGGCGAGCACGTCCTCGGGGCGCGCGGCTCGTAACGAGGCGGACCGCCGCTGGCGCCGCCTGAGCTGACCAGGTAGCGGATGGCAAGGACAATGGCGGTGATCACGGCCGCTCAGAACAACACCATCACAACGCATATCAAAACCCAGTTCATCATCGCCGCATCCCTCCGAGACGCTTTCCTAGGCAACAACAGGTAATGTCAGCGTGCCCTCTCGCGGCAGCCTTAGCAAGCTGACTAGATACGTTGCGCTTCCGGGGCAGGTTATCCCTACCCTGGTTGGGTATGTCTGTGGCATCATTCGAAACATGACGCAACCACCTGAATCCAAGGCCGAACCGACCACCGTGACTGGGCAACCCCGGTATGACGACCGATATGACCGGCCTAGTCGGCTGAGTCAAGTCTTGGCATGGGTGGGCATCATCGCCGGTGTCGTGTTCGTCGTCGCGGTGATCTTCTTCTCGGGGGTCTTCTTGAGCTGGTCCTCAGGCGGCCACGGCGGCCGTGACGGTACCTGCCCGATGATGGGACCCGGCGGAATGATGGGACCCGGCGGAATGGGTCCAGGTGGACCGATGGGTCCTCAGCAATCGCCTACGACGACGGCACCGACCACACCGCGCCCCTAGCGCCTAGCGGCAAAACCGTCCGAGCCCATGTCAACGGCACACTACACACCGGAAACCCCGCAGCCGTTATCCTCGGGCCCCACGATGAGATCGCCCTCATCTACGGCATACCGCAGGCCGGCGAAACCATCCCGGCCCACTTCGATTTCCCGCACGGCGACTGACACGTACGACCGTTGGCAACCCCAAACCTCGGCTGAAGGGTTCGGCACGCAGTCGCCAAATGGTCGGCGAACGTTGTCGACATGTGTAACTACAAACTGGCGGATAGGCCACGGCTTATACATGCCGCCAACGTGTTGACCAGCTAGGACAGGCCATCTACGTCGTTTCCTTACAGTCGGCAACGTCATGCACGCTCACAAATCGACCCCACACTTCGGTAGTGATACTTGGCGGTTTCACCACAGAGACGCTAAAACGCTTCATTGCCGACATCGGATCGACACTCGGCGTCGTGCGACCACTCGACCCCCAGTAAGTAGCGGTAGCACGGACCGCTGCGGATCGTCAACGAAGAGATCGGTGAAAGCTGGGAGCACTGGCACATCCTGGCCCAATTCTTCGGTCAGTGGTTCGCCGCCATTGTTGTTGAACAGGAAGGCGACGAGGAAGCCATCAGCCTTGTGCAGCAGGGCATCGCGGTGGCGCTCGACGCGGACCTCGCCGGCGGATGGCCGAGCTAACCCCGTTATTCTGGCTTGCCCGGCACGCCGCCGTGGTAGTAAACGGTCTCCGTCACATAGAGACAGTAACCGGCGGGGCCGCTCGCCGACCTGAAGATCACCCCTTTCCGCGGCCCGCGAGAATTCATCCCCCCATGAGGCGAAAAGCGCCGACCGGACGAGCTGCTCAACGGCGACGACCTGCTGAAGCGCAGCGTCGACGGTTGTATCTAGCCGGCGCGAGAACAGCAGTATCCTCGCGGTCCACCGACGAGATGGAAGCTCGCGAACTACTCCGCTGACATTGTGAGGAGAATATCGTCACAGATCTGCGCAAGCTCGCGGATCTCGGCGGCGGCGATCGCCCGGAAGCGGGCCAAGGCTATCTGCGGGGGCAATGCAGGAGGCCGACAAGATCGCGATCGGTGACCGCGTCGCGGTGTGGTCTGCCGGCGGCCGGGGGATCGTCGCCGTAGGCGAGTGCATCAGCGAGGTGTCCAGGGGCCGTCAGCTCGACGACGGGTACTGGACCGGGCGCCCGCCCGCCGAGCCGTTGCCCAAGGTGCTGCTTTTCGCGATGTGGTCGAACAACCCCGTCCCCGGTGCGGCGATGGCGGCGGACCCGCAGTTCGAGGGCTCCGAGATCCTGCGCCAGGCGTTCGCGACGAACCCGTTCAGGGTCGAGCCCGATGAGTGGTCGGCGATCGTCCGCCAGGTCGAGGAGCTGAATCCCGGCGCCTTGGCAGCGGTCCTGGTTTAGGGTCAGGAAGAGCAAAGATGCCCCGGCTCTGGAGTTCGCCGCAATCACACCGACGATCACACGCGTCACCGAGACGTTCGACTACCGCGACACCGGACGGTTAAAAGGCCGGCTGAAGTATTACGAGCGAACGGGTTTCGCCAAGCGCAACGCCGCCGGCATCGAAGCCACGTTGACCAAACTCCGCAACCGCTATGGCGGCTGATTACCGCCATCCGTCAGCGGCTGGGTGTTACATCGTGTCCACCAGCTCGGTGGGGCGGCAGGCGACCGCAATACCGTTCAGAGTGCCGAATTGTCCTGCCGGGCGCGGACCACGATCACTGGAACTTTTGCCGATTGCGCCACCGCGGCGCCGACCGAGCCCAGCAGCATGCCAGCGAATCCGCCACGACCGTGACTGCCGACCACCACCAGCTGAGCGTGCTCGGATTCCTCGAGGAGCCAGCGGGTGGGTTGATCACATTCCAGCCGCCGCCGCACGTGCACGTCGGGATACTGTTCCTGCCAACCAGCCAGGCGTTCGGCTAGGACTTCCTCTCCCTGGCTTTCGTACTTCCGCCAGTCCATGCCGAGGATCGGGAAGACCCCGACGTCGCTCCACACATGCAACGCGACCAGGGGCACCCCCAAGCGGGATGCTTCCTCGAAGGCCCACGCGGTGGCCGCCTCTGACGCGGGCGAGCCGTCGATGCCCAGCAGGACCGGTGCATTCTGGTTAGCCGCCGGTGCCTCCTCGGCGCGAATGACGGCGACCGGACAGTGTGCATGGTGAACAAGACCGGTACTGACCGAGCCCATCAGAAGACGCCCGACCGGGCCCACGCCGCGGCTGCCCCCCACGACCATGCGCGCCTGCTTGGATGCGTCGATCAGCGTCGGCACAACGTGCGAATACCGCACCATGGTGCGCACCTCGGGCGGCGATTCGCCCACCTCGGCGAAAAGAGTCTTGCGCGCCTGCTCGATGACATCCCGAGCGTTTCCCTTTTGCCACTCAGTGATTTTCGCTTGCATCTGGCCTATCGGCCAGCTGGCAACCACTGGGGCGACGACGTGCAGCAGGGTGATCAGCGCGTCGCGCAATATGGCTTCACGGGTGGCCCAGCGTACGGCGGCGTCCGATCCTGCCGAGCCGTCAACCCCGACCAGAATTCCGTACTCCTCGGACATTCCGCACTCCTTGAATTGTGACCGTGAGCTGGCTCACCTGTTGCCTCCGTTTAGTACTGAGGCTAGCGACATCAGCTCCCGATCGGAGGAAGCTTTACCTTGACGAAAATATTGATCCCGAAGCGCTAGAAGGGGCGTCGGCACTTGGGTGACAGCTGTGGCGCGGCGGCTGCCGCGTCGGTGATCGCCTCACGGTGTCGCTTGCCGGTGTGATGGAGGACCACTGGCTTGCCATTGGCACCGGACTCGGCTTGCCGGGTCGGCGGCTGTGTGGCGATGGTGGCCTGCGATGGGGCTGTTCGTCAATTCGGGGTGGTGCTGTTCGCTGCGCTCTGATCTGATGCCGCAGGTTGGAGTTGACGCTGCTCATGCCGCCGGAAGCCAAACCGATACTGGGCTCATATCTTCAACGAATTCCCGGCACGGGACATTAGCCGAAGATTTACCGCTATGGTTTGTCAAAACCGACCTTAGCTCAGTCGAATACAAGAACGGGCCCTCCTCGACCCGATGAAAGTGGCGGGTGTCGCTCACATTCCAGTCGCAATCCGTCCGGAGGAACTGGCGGCCCTTCGTCGGCAACGTAATCACAAGCCTCGCAATCGACGACAAGACCGCCACGGGAATGTTGCCACGCACCGCGAGCGGCTCGGCAAACTCGTCTGTCAGGGTTGCCGTGGTGCGGCCTGTCCAACCATCCTCTCCGAAGATTCGCACCGTCGAATTTCTCGAAAGTCTGCCGCTTGACAGCCAGTGCGACGCACACTCCTAAGTGCTCCGGTCACAACGGCTGGCGTACCTGATTCGCGGGCGCACAAGACGAAACCGGCTCGCAGAAACTATGAACGACAACCGAGGAACGACGGCAGCCATCGACAATCACGCCTCGCAAAAGCCCCATCACACCGGCGATCTGGACGCGATGCTGTGGGGGATCGAAAAGGATCCTTTGCTTCGGCAGACGATCACGGTGGTGTTGATCCTTGACCGGGCACCTCACCGGGAGGTCCTGCTGGACCGCCTCGAACGTGGCAGCCGTACCCTGCCGTCATTTCGGCACCGGCTGGTGGAGGCGCCGTTGCGCCTGTCGACGCCCCGTTGGATTGCCGACACGAACTTCGATCTCTCCTATCATGTCCGCTGGATCGGTGCGCCCGGTGATGGATCTTTGGATGGCGTGCTGGAGTTCGCGCGCCAGTCGACGATGTCCGGACTCGACCGGGAGCGCCCGCTGTGGACCATCACCGTGGTCGAAGGCCTCAAGGGCGGGCAGGCGGCGTTAATCCTGACGGTGAATCGTGTGATGAGCGACGGTACCGGCCCTCTCGCGATCTTCGGGGTGCTCGGCGACCTCACCAGCTACACCGGCCACCGGATCCTGCGGTTCCTGGGCCGGTCCGCGGGCTCGACGGCGCGTACGCTGCCGACCGTGGTGCGGCGCCCGCGCGATACCGCGACCACCGTCGCAAAGGATGTGTGGGCGGTGACCCGGATCGTCGCGCCGAATTTCAAGACCCTTTCGCCCCTGATGACTGAGCGCCTCGCCGGCGCGAAGGTGCTCAGCATCTTTCCCTTCGGCCCGCCGATCGGCACCGCCGCCAACATCACGCTCGTGGGTTATCACCACAAGGCGCTGATCGGCATCAACGTCGATGCCGCAGCGGTCCCGGACCTGGGCACGCTCGTGGCGTGCATCCGTGAAGGCCTTGACGCGGTCATCGCCCTCGGCGACGGAGACCAGCCGTGACCGACGGCTGTTATGACGACGACTTCGGTGAGGTGGCAGAGGTTTTCAGGCAACGGATTGCCCGCAATCGCTGCTTGTTGCTGACGGCTAGAGCCGACTCGCAGCGAATGTCGCGGCCTGGTTTGTCATCCCGGACTGGACGTACGAGACGTGCGCGATCAAGTTCCCGCCATTCGAGCAGATTGGATCGTCAGGAACGCACAAGTCGATGCTCTTCGGGCCGTAAAGCGGGCTGATTGCGGGGAGTGGGCCGCCCGCCAACGAACTCGCGAATGTGCTCTCGGGATTTCCGAAGAGGGCGACCGCGGCGACGTGATCAGCCGTCTGGGGCGGCAGCGAATCGGTGGCCAAATCGATCACGCCCGCGCCCTGAGAATATCCGCCAAGCACCATCCTGGCGTTTGGGCAGTGCACGACCATGTCCTGGATATGAGCACTCGCATCATTGGCACCGGCTAACGCGCTGTTGCGGTAATCGTCGCTCGCAGGGTAGTTGACCGCGTAGACGCCGATTGACCGCTCAGGAACTTGCGACCTAAGCGAGTCGACGAATGCCTGGCCGACCCTGCCGACACCAGGGGGCTCGCCGGTGCCGCGAGCGAACACCACCTCGCTGTTGGGACATGGATCAGCAGAGACGGACGGAATGTCGATGGGCGCGCTCAGCAGCGCCCACGTCATCACCACCGCGATACCAACGACGCGAGCGGTGTTGTGTGCACTCATCTCTCAATGCTGACATATCGTCGGTAATTGCCGTGACCGGTTTGACTGTCAGCTGCCGGTACGAAGTGGAAGCGTCTACCGGTCTCGTGCACTTGCTGACACTCGAGCGGGTCGCGATACACCCGAAAGACCCTGCCCCGTGTCGTATCCGGCAACATCCACTCCTGATTCGCCAGCGACGACTCCTGCTTAGTCGACCCCGACACCCGGCAATACAGCGCTTCCCGCCCGATCATGCAGATGATGAAGGAAAGCCCTGTCATGGCAAGCTGATTGAGGACAGGTATCGGGTGACGGCGTTGACGACGTCACCCGGCGGTTCGAGGAACCGATTCCCCAGGGCGAGAAAGGTCGTTAACGCTCTCGCCCGGTACCCGCAGCATTTTTAATCAGCTTGGCCGCCCTGAGGGGCTTCCCCAGAGGCCAAAACCGCATCGGACTTGTCAGATGTGGGTTCGCTCAGCTCGATTCGGACATGAGGCCGATGCAGGTAGCGGTGAGCAGTCGGGTTAGCGCGGATGCGAAGTCAAGGTTCCAGTCGGGTGGAACCCCTGGTTCCTCGGCATAGGCGTCGGTCAGTCCTTCCGGTGGGTTGGCGATTTGCCACAAGCTGGCTGCCAGAGAGTAGGCGGCAAGAAGGGTGTCGAATGCGCCCGTGCGCCCGAGCGCTGGCAACGCGAGCTCGATCTCATCCGCAAGCGACATGACAGCATCGGTACTGATCCGCCTGATCTCGACAACGCTTTCGAGATCCACCTCGTGCTCGAGGTGCAGGTGAAGGTTGGCCAGCAGGTCACAGAAGAGCGGGTCGGCGGCCAGGCCATTGGCCAACGCCTCGGCGACTCGCGATGGCGACATCGGACCGGGCTCACGCAACGTCTCACACACTGTGTTCGACCACCGCACCCAACCTTCGGCAGCGAGATGCAGGAGCACCTCTTTGTGGGAGGTGAAGTAGCGGCGCACCGCGGAGTAGTGGACCCCGGCGCGGCTGGCGACAGCGGTCAACGTCACCGAGGCGACACCGGTCTCCAGTGCCAGCGAGCGCGCGGCTTCCACGAGGGCCGCTGCACGTTGGCGTTTTTGCTGCTCCGTGCGGGCGCGCTGGAAGGTAGGTTGCGCCACCGCCCGAGGATAACGCACGGCACGTGATTTGCGAGCGGAAGCAGAACGCGGTACCGTGCCTTTACGCACGTGGTATGCGTAAAAGTGCCAGAGCGCGAGGGGAAGGAGCCGACAACCCGCTGGTTCGTTCCCTGCTTCTGAGGGAACAGCGGTAGCTGCCGGATTTTTATCGCCGTTCAGGACGGGACGACGCCGCGGGGAAGCGTCAGCGGCAGATCGTTGTAGGTGACGATGCCCGGCGCGGCGGCGACCACGGCCGGGATGGCGTTGATGGTGGGCATCGCCGTCATGATGTGCCCGAGCACCATAAAGTCGGCGATCGTCTCGGCCTGGAAATCTGGCGGCGGGAGGAAGCCGACGGCGGTCCGCACCATCGGCCGGCCATCAATCTGGATGACCCAACCGTCCTGGTCGATCTTCCAGTCGGGTTCAAGCGTCTGTCCTTTACGCCACCGAACGTTGAGCTCGACCACGGTTTTCTCACCGACCAGTCCCCGCCAGCTCGCGTAGACACCGGCGACACATCCCGCCGCGATGGTCCACGACCCGAGGTCGAGGTCGGCGGTGGTCTGCGCGTACTCTGCCTGGCAGCGCACCTCGTCGAGTTCGACGCCGAGCGCGTCAGCGACCAGGCGCACAGCCTCACCGAACACCGCCGTTCCCTGCACGGTCATCGCTGGCAAATCCGGGTGATCGATCGGCTTGCCGAAGCCCACCGGCAACTCGGTGGCTGGTGAGTCATAGAAGGTGGTGTCGGCGGCCTCGTTGACCGTGACCTTGTCGATCCGGTCGCACACCATCGCCGATGCTATGGCCAACAGCTCGGCGAAGCCCGGACTGACGCCGGACCCGAAGATCGTCGACCCGCCTTTTCGGCATGCCTCCGCGATCCGGTCCCGACCAGCGCCGAGATTATGCCCGGTGATGAACGACGCCGTCGCCACCACATTGACGCCCGCGGACAGGATGCGCTCCAGTTCGTCGGCATCGATCCACATTGGGTTGTAGACCACGCAATCGGGTTTCAGCGCCAGCAGCGCGTCGATGTCGTCGGTGGCGGTGATGCCCAACGGTGGGATACCGCAGATTTCACCCACGTCGCGGCCCACCTTCTCCGGAGACCAGGCATAACATCCGACGAGTTCGAGGGTGGGGTTCGCGGCAATCGCCTGCACCGAGCTCTTCCCGACGTTTCCGGTGGTCCACTGAACGACCCGATAGCTGTTTGGCACCCGCTCAGCATAGGGAAGAGCGGTCGAGCGCGGGGCGCACTTTGGCCCAGACCCGCAGTTCCCCGACGTCGTGTGTGGCGTCACCGAAGTAGCGCCGAAGGATCTGTCGACGTGACCGCTCACACCACCACTGGAGGTAACGACGACCGGTGCGGGTGCGCGAAAGCATCTGGTAGCGAACGATATTCGTGGCCAGCACGGCGCTCAGCTACCTGGCCCCCGGGCAATTAGTCTTCGACGGCGACCCCGCTGCGTGAGCGCCCGCGCCGGCGCGACCTCGATGATTTGCCGCTCGGGCGGCGGTTGCGCAGTCCGCCCGTGGGAGCTTCGACCGCGACGGTGTCCTCGGCCGGCGGCAGTTCTTCGGCCGTCGACTCGGGCTCGTGGGTTTCGGCCGTGACCTCCACGGGCTCCTCAGCCGGCTCCGACCTTTCGGCTTCTTCGGCTTCGCCGGTTTCCTCAGCCTCGGTGGCCTCAGCCGTGGCTTCTTCAGTCTCGGCTTCCGCAGTTTCCGTGGTCTCGACTTCGGCCCCCGCACCGCGCTTGCGACCTTTCTTGCGGCGAAGACGGCGCTGCTTGGGCTCCTTCGGCTTGATCGGTTTCGGCGGTGGCGGGGGCAGCTCAGCGACAAACGAGAGGTAGAACGCAAAGATCCCGAGTATCGCCACGGCGGCGGTGGCCCCGTAGATCCCGAACAACCATTGCCCGGCGGCGTCCAGGCTGAGCCAGATTTCGCTGATCGCGGTGCCGACGATCAGCACCCCGGCTAGCACGTGGGCCACGATCGACCAGGTCCGCAAGGAGAGCGCAAGCTGCGGGGTGCCGTACTCCGGTTTGCGGGTGCGCAACAGGGTGAACACAACTGGCAATGCGGCTAGGGCGATCAGCGCGCCCGCCACGATCCGAAGCGCCGTCCCCAGCGTGTGCGTCGTTTCGCCCATCAGCTCAGGCCAGCGGGGCAACACGAAAAAGAAGTAGAGGGCACCGGCAGCAAGCGAAAACGATGCGTGCCACAGTATGGCGACGGTGCGCCCCATACCCCTCCTCATGCTGGTGGGCTCAAGCTGGTCTAAGGGCGCCAACCCGACCACCACGTCTGGTCGCACCCCGGACCGAGTGCGGAGGATGCGGGATTTGAACCCGCGAGGGCTATTAACCCAACCCGCGTTCCAGGCGAGCGCCATAGGCCACTAGGCGAATCCTCCGTCGGTCATGGTAGCTGAGCGTCTTCTGGCCGGCGCCGATTGCTCCGACCCGGGTACTACACTCGCGATAGACCCCGCGCGGCGTCTATCCTGTGAACTCCCCCAGGGCCGGAAGGCAGCAAGGGTCAATGGGCTCTGGCGGGTGCGCGGGGTCCCCTATGTCGGAGCTGGCAAGGCGGCCCGACCTATCCACGGCCGTTGACGGTGAAAGGGAACATGGTGTCGTTCCATTCCCTCAGCCGTGAGGAGCTAGCCGCTCTGCACGCCCGCCACCTGCAGGACTACGCGCAGCTGCAGGCCATGAGGCTGGCCTTGGACCTCACCCGCGGCAAACCCTCACCCGAGCAGCTCGACCTGTCCAATGCGCTGCTGAGCCTGCCGGCAGACGACTATCGCGACGAGGAGGGCACCGACACTCGCAACTACGGCGGGCTGCACGGCCTGCCCGAACTGCGGGCCGTATTCGGCGAGCTGCTCGGCATTGCGGTGCCCAACCTGATCGCGGGCAACAACTCCAGCCTGGAGTTCATGCATGACATTGTCGTCTTCTCGATGTTGCACGGCGGCGTGGACTCGCCACGGCCCTGGAAGGACGAAGCGAGCATCAAGTTCCTCTGTCCCGTCCCCGGCTATGACCGGCACTTCGCCATCACCGAGACGATGGGCATCGAGATGATTCCAATCCCGATGCGTGACGACGGCCCGGACGTCGACCTGATCGAAGAACTGGTCGCGGTCGACCCTGCCATCAGGGGCATGTGGGCGATGCCGGTGTTCGCCAATCCGACCGGTGTCACCTACTCCTGGGAAACGGTTCGCCGACTCGTCCAGATGCGAACGGCGGCAAACGATTTCCGGTTGTTCTGGGACAACGCGTACGCGGTGCACACCCTGACTCTGGACTTCGTCCGTCAGATCGATGTCCTCGGGTTGGCCGCCAAGGCCGGCAACCCCAACCGGCCCTACGTCTTCGCTTCCACGTCGAAGATCACCTTCGCCGGCGCTGGCGTCAGCTTCTTCGGCGGATCGCTGGGCAATATCGCCTGGTATCTGCAGTACGCGGGCAAGAAGTCGATCGGCCCGGACAAGGTCAACCAGCTGCGGCATCTGCGGTTCTTCGGCGATGCCGACGGCGTGCGCTTGCAGATGCTGCGTCACCAGCAGCTGCTGGCGCCGAAATTCGCGCTGGCGCTGGAAATCCTGGACAAACGGCTGCACGATTCCAAGATCGCCTCCTGGACCGAACCCAACGGCGGCTACTTCATCAGCCTCGACGTGTTACCGGGCACCGCGCGGCGCACCGTCGCCCTGGCGAAGGACGCCGGTATCGCGGTGACCGAGGCGGGCGCGGCGTTCCCGTACCGAAAAGACCCGGACGACAAGAACATCCGGATCGCGCCGACGTTCCCGTCGATACCAGACCTGCGCAACGCGATCGACGGGCTGGCGACATGCGCACTGCTGGCCGCGACCGAGGCCCTGCTATCGCGCGACTAGGTTTCTCCGGTCGGCTGTGGTGCTTTAGCATCTTTTGAAGGTGAAGCAAGAGGATCACCCGACGATTCTCACCAGCGCCTCGGGGAAAGGAGCATGCGATGACGACACTGGAAGGCGTGCTCGCCGAGCATCCGTTCTTCAGTGGTTTGGACCCGCGTTATCTTGAACTGGCAGCCGGGTGCGCGTCGAACATGCGCTTCGATGCCGGTCAGTTGATCTTGCGCGAAGGTGAAGAAGCAGAGCACTTCTATCTGATCCGCGAAGGCAAGGTCGCACTCGAAGTCTCCGCTCCCGGTCGCGGCAGCCTGACCATCCAGACGCTGGGAGGCGGCGACGTCCTCGGGTGGTCGTGGCTAGTACCGCCCTACAACTGGCATTTCGACGCCCGTGCGGTGGAGATGACCCGAGCGATCATCTTCGATGGCAAGTGCCTGCGCGAAAAATGCGAAGCGGATCACGACCTCGGGTATGCGCTACTCAAGCGCGTGGCATCGGGTCTCGGTCAGCGGCTCGATGCGACGAGGTTTCGACTCCTGGACATCTACAGCACTGCCACCTGAGGGCAGCGCAGCCCGCCCGCCATTCGATCATTGCAATAGCTCTGTCACCGTGACCATTTGGTATTGCATCTGTTCGATTTTCGTCATCAGCTCATCCAGCGTTTCCGACTCCACCTGGCTGCCCGCATGCATCAGGACGATGACCCCGTTCTTGGTGTTAGCCATCACGATCTTCGTGATCGAATCGTGCGTTGCTGTTGTTTGCCAGTCAAGCGTGTCGAACGTCCAGTAGACGGTTTGATAGCCGATCTGGGCAGCCAACGTGCGCACGCGGTTATCTCGCCCTCCGTAAGGTGGACGATAATATGGTCGCGTTGTCACCCCTGTGAGGGAAGAGATCACCTGCTCTGCCTGGCTGAGTTCCGTGCACAGCCCTTGATCTGATAATGTCCGCAAGTCTGGATGATGCATGGTGTGATTGCCAATCTCATGCCCTTCATTATGAATGCGGCGTACTAAATCAGCGTTCTGATTGGCCCAATCACCTGTGATAAAGAACGTCGAGTGGACGTGGTGCTTTCCCAGGATATCCAGGATACGCGCGGTTGGTTCTGACGGTCCACCTGCGTCGAAGGTCAGGGCAATAACCGGTCTGCTGGTATTGCCGATATCAATTTCTGCTGCTGATACTGGCTGCACGTCTGGAGGCGTATCGCAGGACGAAGAGGTTATCTTTGGACGAAAAGAGGCGGGGGTACTAGCGCTGTTGCTGGATGGTCCACGACAGCCGACTACAACCAAGAAAACCAGGATACACAAGATACTCTGACCTGCGAAATGTGTGGTATGACGTTGTTTTTCTTGCTTCCGTACCTGCATATCTATGCCTAGCTTGATAACACGTGTGAAAACGCTCGTCCGGCCTCGGATTAGGTGTCGTCTGTCAGGTAATCCCCAGAGTGCAGTTCCCGCTGTGCACGATGCTACGCAGGAACTGCATCGGTGCCGTGACGAGCTCGTCGGCCCGGCTTCTCAGCGGACCCTGCGGGTCCGCATCGTCACCGGGCATACCTGGCGCGGCCGCCTCCTCAGCGGACCCTCTGGGTCCGCATCGTCGGCGCCCCTAGGTAGCCTGCTGACCGTGGCCCTCTATCGCAAGTACCGCCCGGCAACCTTCGCCGAGGTGGTGGGGCAGGAGCATGTCACCGAGCCGCTATCCACGGCCCTGGCGGCGGGCCGGATCAACCACGCGTACCTGTTCTCTGGGCCGCGCGGCTGTGGCAAAACGTCGTCGGCGCGCATCTTGGCCCGGTCGTTGAACTGTGCGCAGGGACCGACGGCCACCCCGTGCGGTGTCTGCGAATCCTGTGTTGCATTGGCGCCCAACGGACCCGGCAGCATCGACGTCGTAGAGCTCGACGCCGCCAGCCACGGTGGCGTGGACGACACCCGCGAGCTACGGGACCGTGCGTTCTACGCGCCGGCACAGTCGCGCTACCGCGTATTCATCATCGACGAAGCGCACATGGTGACCACCGCGGGGTTCAACGCGCTGCTCAAGATCGTGGAGGAACCGCCCGAACACCTCATCTTCGTATTCGCCACCACCGAACCGGAGAAGGTGCTGCCGACGATTCGGTCGCGCACCCACCACTATCCGTTCCGCCTGCTGCCGCCGCGCACCATGCGGGCCCTGATCGAGCGGATCTGCGCCCAGGAGAACGTCGTCATCGATGACGCGGTGTACCCGTTGCTGATCCGTGCCGGCGGTGGTTCACCCCGCGACACTCTCTCGGTACTGGACCAGTTGCTGGCCGGTTCGGAGGCCGGCCCCGACGGCAACCGGCTGAGCTACCAGCAGGCCCTCGGGCTGCTGGGCGCCACCGATGTCGCACTGATCGACCAAGCCGTCGACGCGCTGGTGGCCGACGACGCCGCAGCGTTGTTCGGGGCGGTCGAATCGGTGATCGACGCCGGCCACGACCCACGGCGCTTCGCCACCGATCTGCTCGAGCGGTTCCGCGATCTCATTGTGCTGCAAGCAGTTCCCGATGCGGCTGCCCGCGGGGTGGTGGACGCGCCAGACGACGAGCTGGAGCGGATGCGGGATCAATCGGTGCGCATCGGGCCGGCGACGCTGACCCGATACGCCGAGGTGGTACAGGCCGGGTTGGGCGAGATGCGCGGCGCGACGGCACCGCGTCTGCTGCTCGAAATCATCTGTGCGCGACTGCTGCTGCCGTCGGCCAGCGACACCGAGTCGGCGCTCTTGCAGCGCGTCGAGCGGATCGAGACCCGGCTGGACATGTCGCTCCCGGCCGGCGCAGGGGCACCGGCCGCTCGTGAGAGCGCAACCCCAGCCGAAGCGGTGGCCGCGCCCAAGCGGGCTAACGGACCCGAGCCGCAGCGCACCCCGGCGACCGAACCGCCGCGCGGCCAGACCCCGTCAGCGGCCGCTGTCCCCGGTGAACCCGGCGCGGCCGCGGTACGAACCATGTGGCCGACGGTGCGCGACAAGGTGCGACAACGCAGCCGCACCACCGAGGTGATGCTTGCGGGCGCCACGGTGCGCGCGGTGGAGGGCAATACGCTGGTGCTGACCCATGAATCGGCACCACTGGCCAAGCGACTGAGCGAACAACGCAACGCCGACGTCATCGCGGAGGCGCTCAAAGACGCGCTGGGCGTGGACTGGCGGGTTCGGTGCGAGACCGCCAGGCCAACGCCGGCCGACGCGCCCGTCGGCGACGTGGATCCCGATCAGCGGGCCGATGAGGAGAGCATGCTTGCCGAGGCGGGCGATGACACCGTCGCCGATGCCCCTCGGCGCGACCCCGAAGAAGCGGCACTCGAACTACTGCAAAATCACCTCGGCGCCAGGCGCATCGAAAACAGCTAGAGCCCTGTGGGTGGCATGGATGGCTGGGCAGTTGCCCGTCTATGAGCGACGAGAAGTTGCCCAATACGGAAAACGGGGATTGCCACAGCGTCGATGCCGGTACCGTTGTCGCGGGCGGCACATCGACCTGCGCAAAGGCTAAGCCCAGGTAGGTTACATCACTAAATGGATAGTGATGGCATGCGGACCCGGATCACGCTTGGCGAAGAGGAGATCGAACTCGTAGATCGCGCCGTCAAGGAAAGCGGCGCGTCCCGATCGGAACTGATCCGCCGCGCGGGCTTCCCGATGTTCGGCGAGCTGCAGCCTCCATACTGAAACCATGTGGCCAAATCCGGTTCTTACGGCTGCCACCACGGCCGCAGCGGCAGGTCATCGCGGCCGCGCTCGTCGACCTTGCTCGCCAGCACGTGGTGTAGCTGAATCTTGCTCTGTTCGAAGCCCACTCGGGATGCCGCCATGTACAGACCCCACACCTTGGCGGTGGGCAGACCCACTTCGGCGACCGCCTCGTCCCAGTGCTCGACGAGATTGCGACACCAGTCGCGCAGCGTCATCGCGTAATGGCGGCGGAAGTTCTCCTCGTGCAGCACCTCGAAACCGACATCTTGGATCTCGGTGATGATGCGTCCCGAGCCGGTCAGCTCCCCGTCGGGGAAGACGTAGCGGTCGATGAAACTGCCTGCCCGGAAGGTCGACCTGTTGTCGTGGCGAGTGATGCAGTGATTGAGCAGCAGGCCACCGGTGCGCAATTTCGCCTTGAGGAAGCCGAAGTACGGCGGATAGTTCTTCACGCCGATGTGCTCGGTCAGCCCGATCGAGGAGACGGCGTCGAACCCGGTTTCGCGGACATCGCGGTAGTCGGAGTGCCGGACCTCGGCCAACTCGGAAAGCCCCTCGTCCTCGATCGCCTTTTGCGCCCATTTGGCCTGTTCGGCCGACAGCGTGGCACCGATAGCGCGGACACCGCGGCGAGCGGCGTAGCGGACCATGCCGCCCCAGCCGCAGCCGACGTCGAGTAGCCGATCCCCCGGCTGTAGGCGCAGCTTCTCGAAGATCAGCCGGTACTTGTTCTCCTGCGCTTCCTCCAGCGTCGCATCCGCGTGCGGATAAACCGCGCAGGTGTACGTCATCGAGGGACCAAGCACCCATTCGTAAAAGGTGTTGGAGACATCGTAGTGATGGTGGATGGCTTCGGCGTCGCGGGCCTTGCTGTGCCGCAAGCCCTCGGCGATCCGGCGCCACCGCGGCAGCGCCTCCTGCGGCGGCGGCGCGACCGGCACGAGACGCTCGAAGCCGATCGACCGGACGACGTTGGCCAGCAGCCGCGGCGACGGCCGTTTGAAGTCGAGCTTCTGGGCCATCGTTTTCAGCAGCTCGTACGGGTCACCCGGGTGCACGCCGCGGAGCTCCAGGTCGCCCGAAATGTAGGCACGGGCAAGCCCGAGTTCGCCAGGAGCGGTGGCCAGGTAGGTGGTGCCGCGGGGGGTCAGCAGATCCAGGCCCAACACGGCGTCGTCGGGGCCGGCGGAGCTGCCATCGTAGGCGGTGAACTTCAGCGGCTGCCGGCCACCTTCGGTGAAGATCGCCAGGATCTCGGCCAGGCTGAGCTTGCCCGTGGTGGTGTGGGCATGCTCCTTGGTCGTCGTCATCGTCGTTGCACCGCCTTTGCGTAGAGGTCGAGAAGACGCGAATCCGGATCGTAGGTTTTCTTCACGGTTTTGTAGGATTCCCCGCCGTAGAGTTCGTCGAACTCCTCACGGGTGTAATAGGAGTCGGAGTACAGCGACTTGTGCCCGTCGAGCGCCCCGACCTTCGCCTCGATCAACCGGTTCGTCGCGCCCTCGGTGGCACCGACCGGCACCGAGGACCAGAACCCGACGTTGATGTAGGTGTGGTCCGGCGGGATCGGATACAGCGGCCAGCCGTCGCGATCGCGCAGCCGCAGCGGGCACAGCCAGATCGGCGTGATGGGCACGGCGTCTAAGAACCACTCCAAGAACTCGGCGCAGCGCTCGATCGGCACCTCGATGTCTTGCACCACTCGCTCGCGCGGCGGACGACCCTTGCGCTTGTCGATGCGGTCGGCGATACCGAAACGCTGGTCTAAGGCCACCAGCTTCCAGTAGACGCTGCTGCGCCGGTAGCGGTGCGGCCACCAGCGCCGCACCCGTGGGTTCTGCGCGCCGAACGAACGCGAGCACCAGAACCAGTCGGTGTCCCATCGCCAGAAGTAGTCGTGGATCGTCAACCGGTCTTCTTTGACGCCGGCGTCGTGCTGGATCGACCGGTAGTAGATGTCCTGCCCGGTGTAGTCGCTGACCGGGCCTGGGGTGGTGGTCCGTAAACCGACGCACAGGTAGCTTTCGTCGGCACTGAACACCACGCCGTCGAGATAGTCCACGGGGAGGCCGTCGAATCCGTTCGTGTCGATGATGCGGTCCATCGCCGCGACCATCGCGGTCAATGAATGGAATCGGACGTGCCGCAGCGCCACGAACGGCGTGACGGGTTCCAGCTCGATACGTAGTCTGGTTGAATAGCCCAGTGTCCCATAGGAATTCGGGAACGCGCGGTATAGGTCGGTGTGCTGCCCCGGCGATACGGTGAGCAATTCACCGGCGCCGGTGAGAATGTCCATCTCCAGCACGGATTCGTGTGGTAGACCGTTGCGAAACGACGCGGACTCGATACCCAAACCGGTGACCGCACCGCCGAGAGTGATGGTCTTCAGCTGCGGCACCACCAGCGGCGACAGGCCATAGGGCAGGGTCGCGGCCAGCAGATTTTCGTAGGTGCACATGCCGGCCACGTCGGCGGTGCGGGCCTCGGGATCGACCCAGATGACGTTCGTCAGCCCCGAGGTGTCGAGGCCAGGCGCGTTGCGTTTCACCCGGGCACGGAACAGATTCGAGGTGGGCTTGGCGAGCCGGACGGACGCCGTCACGGGGATGGATCGATAGCTCGCCAGCAGCCGCTCCACCCCCGCCTTGTGGGCCGCCAGCGCGGCTGCAGGAACAGGCACCACATATACCCTAGTCCCCGACAGCAGCCGCCGCACCCGGCGCGCCGCACATCACTACAGAGGAGTCTCGCCTGATGGGACAGGTCAGCGCAGCCAGCACCGTCTTGATCAACGCCCAGCCTGCGGCCGTCCTCGATGCGCTCGCCGACTACCAGAAGGTCCGCCCGAAAATCCTGTCCCCGCACTACAGCGAGTATCAGGTGGTGCAGGGCGGCCAGGGGCAGGGCACAGTTGCCAAATGGAAGCTGCAGGCTACCAAATCACGTGTCCGCGATGTGCAGGCCAGCGTCGACGTCGCCGGGCACACCGTCATCGAGAAGGACGCGAATTCGTCCATGGTCACCAACTGGACGGTGGCGCCGGCGGGCACCGGATCCAGTGTCACCGTGAAGACGACGTGGACCGGCGCGGGCGGCGTCAAGGGTTTCTTCGAGAAGACCTTTGCACCGCTGGGACTAAAGAAGATCCAGGCCGAGGTGCTGGCCAACTTGAAGAAGGAACTCGAAACCTAACGCGCCTGTCTGCGAGGGCCGTGGCTGTTAGCTGGTCTGGGCCTGTGTGCCCAGGAAGCCCGCTATGCCACGGACCACGGCGTCGGCGTATTTCTGCCTACCCGCCGGGGTTTCCATCAGCGTCGAGTCGGCGGGATTCTTCATATTGCCCAACTCGATCAGGATCGCCGGATACTGCGCCAGGTTGAGTCCGGCCAGATCCGACCGCCCGTAGAGGCCATCTTGACCGATGTAGTTTGCCGGCGGAATACCCGAGGCCGCCAGTTGGTCCCGCATGATTCGCGCGAACTGCACCGACGGGCCGGCCTGGACCTGGTTGAGCGGAGGAGCCGAATAGTTGACGTGGAAGCCCCGTCCGTTCGGCGGGCCGCCGTCGGCGTGGATGGACACGATCGCGTTGGGGTGCAACGCGTTGGCCATCGCGGCGCGCTCGTCGATGCACGGGCCTACCGAGGTGTCGTCGCCGCGTGACATCGCGGTACGCGCCCCCAGCGCGTTCAGCTCGGAGCGGATCCGCAGCACGGTGTCCCACGCGAAGGTGTGCTCCTGATAGCCACTGTCGGTCGACGTCCCGCTGGTCTGACAGTCTTTGGTGCCGCCGCGACCGTTGGGCACCTGGCGGGTGATGGACGCGTCGTTGGCTCCGTTGTGGCCGGGGTCGAGGAACACGACCATGCCGGCGATGTTGGCGGGGACTGCGCTCGTCGTCGGGGCGCTGACCATCGAGGCGCCGACGAGTATGCCGGTGCCCATCGCGATCCCGACACGCAGGCAACCTGGTACGCGCACCGCGCCACAGT
Source organism: Mycobacterium sp. (assembly GCA_035625875.1). Lineage (GTDB taxonomy): Bacteria > Actinomycetota > Actinomycetes > Mycobacteriales > Mycobacteriaceae > Mycobacterium. Next base: position 19,113 of record DASPOT010000056.1, read on the forward strand.
AGCTCGTCGCCGTCTACGCTGGATATTTCGAATCGCCCGAGAACCGCAGGCGAAACCGAGCCGAGACCAAGATGCAAGGAGACCGTCATGCAACCCGGAGGCCAGCCCGATATGTCGGCGCTGCTCGCCCAGGCGCAGCAGATGCAGCAAAAGCTGATCGAAGCCCAGCAGCAGCTCGCCAACACCGAGGTGCACGGTCAAGCCGGTGGGGGCCTGGTAGAGGTCACCGTCAAGGGCAGCGGCGAGGTGGTGGCAGTGAAGCTCGACCCCAAGGTTGTCGACCCTGAGGACGTCGAGACCCTACAGGATTTGATCGTCGGCGCGCTGGCCGACGCGTCTAAACAGGTCACCAGCCTGGCCCAGGCTCGGTTGGGGCCGCTGGCCGGTGGGATGGGTAGCGCGCTGGGTATGCCGGAGTCCTGACTTGTTTGAGGGGCCGGTTCAGGATCTGATCGACGAGCTCGGCAGGCTGCCGGGTATCGGGCCGAAGAGCGCACAGCGCATCGCCTTTTACCTGTTGTCGGTCGAACCGGCGGATATCGACCGGTTGACCGCGGTGCTGGCGAGGGTCCGCGACGGCGTGCGGTTCTGCGCGGTGTGCGGCAACGTCTCCGAGGGCGAGCGGTGCCGGATCTGCGCGGATCCGCGTCGGGACGGCTCGCAGGTGTGCGTCGTCGAGGAGCCGAAGGACGTCCAGGCTATCGAGCGCACTCGCGAATTTCGCGGCCGCTACCACGTTCTTGGCGGTGCACTTGATCCGTTGTCCGGGGTTGGTCCCGAGCAGCTGCGGATGCGTGAGCTGCTGAACCGCATCGGTGAGCGCATCGACGGTGTCGAGGTCAACGAGGTCATCATCGCCACCGACCCCAATACCGAGGGCGAGGCGACCGCCACCTACCTGATGCGGATGCTGCGCGATATCCCGGGCCTGACCGTGACGCGGATTGCGTCCGGATTGCCGATGGGCGGCGACCTGGAGTTCGCCGACGAGCTGACACTTGGCCGCGCGCTCACCGGCCGCCGGGCCATGGTGTGACGCGTCGGCTGGCGTCCTTAGGCCCGGAGCCGCTCGCGACGCAGCAACTCCACCTCGGGCAGCTCAAGCGGCGCCAGCTCACCTACCACCCGGGTCAGCAGCAGGTCGGCCAGCTCGGGGTTGCGGGCCAGGCACGGCCCGTGCATGTAGGTGGCGATCACGCTGCCCTGCACCGCGCCGTCGATGCCGTCGCCCGCACGGTTGCCCGCACCCTTCTGCACCGCGCCCACCGGCGACGCCGCGGCGCCGAGGATCGTCCCGCCGCGGTGGTTCTCAAAACCCGTGAGCGGCTGGGTCAAGCCCGCCAGCAACGGCCTGCTGACCAGCTCGCCGATCGTGCGCTTAGCCTGCGGCGAGGTGGTCACGTCGAGCAGGCCCACGCCGTCGACCCGTTCTCCCGACGACGTCTCATACCAGTGCCCGAGCACCTGGATGGCCGCGCAGATCGCCAGCACCGGTGCACCCCGCGCCGCCGCGCGCTGCAGCCCGGGATGGTTGACCAGATGTCGGGTGGCCAGCCGCTGCGCGTAGTCCTCGGCGCCGCCCAATGTGTACAGGTCCAACGACTCCGGCACCGAGTCGGCCAGCGTCACCTCGACGACCTCTGCGGCGATACCGCGCAGCCGCAGCCGCTGCCGCAGCACCACGGCGTTACCGCCGTCGCCGTAGGTGCCCATCACGTCGGGCAGGACCAGCCCGATCCGCACCGTCGAGTCAGCCATGACGCGCCAACCTGCGCTGCAGCTGAAGGAACGCGGTGTAATTGGCGACGACTTCCACCCGCCCAGGCGGGCACGACGCAATGGCCGCGACGGTGTCGTGCACCAGGGAGTGCTGCACACCCGCATACCCGAGCCGCACCGCCAGGTCGGTGCCGCGCTCGCCGGCGGCGACGACGGCCACATCGGCGAGCTGCTCGAAGCGCACGTCCCACAGCCAGGACAAGTCCTCGCCGTCGGGCACCCGCCCGTTGACGGCGATCACCACCCCATCCGCGTGCTTGTCCACCATCGACAGCGCTTCCTGCCAACCGGCCGGGTTTTTGGCCAGCAGGATCCGGGCGGCGTGCTCGCCGACGCGGACGGTCCGGTAGCGTCCCGCGACCTCGTCGACCGCGGACACGGCCGTCACCGCGGCCACGGGATCCGCGCCCAACGCGACGGCGGCGGCGACGGCCTGAGCGGCGTTGCCGCGATTCACCGGGCCGGGCAGCGTCAGCCGCATCGGCAGGGCCAATCCGTCGGGCCCGTAGAGCCGGTCGTCGTCGAACCACCAGTGCGGGCTGGGCCGCTTGAAGTCCGTGCCGGTGGAATACCAGTGGGCGTTTTCGCGGACGATGACCTCGCCGCTGCGCGGGCAGCTGACCGAGTCGCCCGACCACGCGCCGCCCGCGGCCACCCACACCACCTCGGGGCTGTCGTAGGCGGCCGACGTCATCAACACGTCGTCGCAATTTGCGACGACGACCGCCTTCGGGTGCCGGGCCAGGCCGGTTCGCAGCGTCCGTTCGATCAGGTTGATCTCGCCGACGCGGTCCAGCTGGTCGCGCGACAGGTTGAGCAGCACGATGACACTCGGCTCCACAGCGTCCGCGACGTGCGGCACATGCATCTCGTCGACCTCCAGAACCGCCAGCTCCGCTTTGCGCGCGGCAGCCAGCGCGGCCACCAGGCCGGCGTCCATGTTGGCGCCCTCGGCGTTGGTGGCGACCGCGCCCAACGTGCTCAGTGCCGCCGCAGTCATCCGGGTGGTCGTCGACTTGCCGTTGGTGCCGGTGACGACGACGCTGCGCCGGCCCGCAGCGAGTTGACGCAGAACCGAGCGGTCCAGCGTCATCGCGACAAGGCCGCCGATCATCGTCCCGGCCCCGCGGCCAGTCACCCGCGACGCCCACCGCGCGCCGGCTCCGGCGGCCAGTGCGAGGCGCGCGCGGGTGGTAATCACCCGCGCAGTTTAAGTGGCGACACGATGCACAGCGACCCAGTGATGTCGGTCGGACGTGCCATCCTCGATCTATGCGGACCTCCTCCCTGCGGAAAGCCCGAGAATGACCTGGGGTCGGCCAGCCAGTGCCCCGGGTGGAGGTTGGGCCGTCATCGACGTCGAGACCTCGGGTTTCCGGCCAGGTCAGGCCCGGATCATCAGCCTCGCCGCACTGGGCCTCGACGCCGACGGGCAAGTAGAGCAATCCGTCGTCAGCCTGCTCAATCCCGCAGTTGATCCAGGCCCCACCCATGTGCACGGCCTGACGGCCGCCATGCTCGAAGACCAACCGCAGTTCGCCGACATCATCGACGACGTGGTCGAAGTGCTGCGCGGCCGCACGCTGGTCGCGCACAACGTCGCGTTCGACTACGCCTTCCTCGCCGCCGAGGCCGAGACCGCCGAAGCCGAACTCCCGGTCGACACCGTCATGTGCACGGTCGAGCTGGCCCGGCGCCTAGACCTCGGCGTCGACAACCTGCGGTTGGAAACGCTGGCCGCGCACTGGGGGGTGGCCCAGCTGCGGCCCCACGACGCGTTCGATGACGCCGTCGTGCTGTCCCGGGTGCTGACGGCGGCACTCGACCGCGCCCGCGAACGCGACGTTTGGCTACCTGTGCGTCCGGCCACTCGCCGCCGGTGGCCGAACGGCCGCGTCACCCACGACGAGCTGCGACCACTGAAGATGCTGGCTTCCCGGATGCCGTGTCCCTACGTCAACCCGGGCCGCTATGTCCGCGGAAGGCCACTGATCCAAGGCATGCGGGTGGCGCTGGCCGCCGAGGTGGCACGGACCCACGAGGAGCTGGTCGAGCGGATCTTGCACGCCGGGCTGGCCTACAGCGACACCGTCGACCTGGAAACCTCGCTGGTGATCTGCAATGAACCCCGCCCCGAATGCGGCAAAGGCTATCTCGCCCGCGAACTGGGTGTGCCGGTGGTTTCCGACGCGCAGTTCATGGCCAGTGTCGGTGCCATTGTCGGCGGCTCCAGCATGGAGCAATTCGCCGACATCACTGCCGTCGACCAGCAGTTCGCCCTGTTTTGAGACCGGCGGCGATACGGGTGCTCCGCCAGCGGGCCGGTGATGAACTCGGTGACCGCCGCTGCGATCTTCTGGGGCAGGCGCCGAACGTCGCGCCCGTCGCGCCCGTCAATGAATATTCGATGTCGACTGCGCGCAGCGCGGCGACATGCGCGGCGGTGTGCCCGAGCGGCGTGATCGCAGTTGAGAGGTCGGCGAGGAGTTGCCCGCGGACGTGTGCGGGCTGCTCGGCGACGTCGTCGGCGTGTGGCGCTGTGATGCTCATGGTTTTGGGTGTTCCTTTCCGGGTTGGTGGGTGTCGGCCGGGCCCGGCCCGGCCGGGCTAGTTAGCGGGAGACGGTCTCGGCGCGAACCACCGCCCGCCGCACTCGGGGCAGCATCGGCCGAGTCCACCCTGTCCAAGGCCGACATCGTGCGCGCGCTGCTCGACATGACCGACGACAAGACGGGTGCGCGACACGCTGGTCCGCACCTTGACCGCAACGACACGATGAGCGAAACCGGGCCTGAAAGGCGCGAGGAACTGCTGGGGTCTCGACGCCGGGACGGTGCGACGCTACCGGTACGAGGGGCGGCCAGGTCTGCTCGGCCGTAGAGGCCATTGGATCCGATGTAGGTGGACGGCTGCAGAGCCGATGCGACCAGCGAATCGCATGGTCGTCGCCAACTACACGGCGGGGCCGGCCTGGGCGTCGTTCAACGGCGGGCTGGAGTAGTTCACCTGGAAACCCCGCCCGGACGGCGATCCACCATCGGCGTGGATGCTGACGATCGCGTCGGGGTGTAGCGCATTGGCCATCGCGGCGCGCTGATCGATGCAAGGCCCAACGGAGTTGTCGTTGTCTCGTGACAAAGCTGTTTGCACACCCATCTGGTTGAGGGCATCACGGATACGCAGGACAACATCCCAGTTGAACGCGTGTTCTGGATATCCGTCGTTCGTCGCGGTGCCCGTGGTTATGCACTGTTTGGTGCCTCCCCGCCCGTTGGGGGCTTGGCGGGTGATCGAGGCGTCGCCGTTCACACCGTTGTGAACCCGGGTCGAGGAATATGCTTGTCCCCGCGAGGTTGGCGGCTGAGGCGCTCGACGTGTCGAACGTGGCCGCCAACGCGCTGAGGCTCAGAATCGCCGGGGCCGTCGAGTGACGGCGCATTGCGAGCGCGGCGACGAATACGTCGTCGGCCAGCTCGCGCACACTTACAAGTACGAAGGCGGCGGCGCGGCGGTGCTCGGCAGCATCCAGCCGCAGCCGATCGAGAACGCGCTGGACGGCACGGTGCCGCTCGAGAAGATCGCCGCCGCGATCAAGCCGATCGACAACCATTTCGCGCACACGCGCCTACTCGCGCTCGAGAACACGATCAACGGCCGCGTGCTGCCGGAACGCTACGTGCGGGAGGCCGTCGCGCTGGCGCACGGCCACGGCCTGTCCGCGCACCATTCCGATACCCATCCCGGCATACCCCCACCAGCCCATATGAGGGCCATACCAAAACATCGTCGTGCGATTCCTCCCTCGCTGATCTGGCCGGTCTTCACACCAGCCTGATCCCGAAGACACTGCCTGGTCAGGGCCGATAGCCTGTGCTGAGGAGGACTTACGACCCACGGCGGGCAGTTGCGCTGTCACGGTCACGCCTTTCTTCGCTGTGTCCATCATTGGATCGGTAGATCGCCAACAGAGGCGAGCATAGCCGGGAACAAAGGGGTTTGGCACAGGCCGCCGCGGTCAACCCAACTCGGTTTCGGTGTCCGACTGACGTTGCGCACCAACGATATTGGCGGCGACCGGTAACCCTGCATATTCGGTTCGCGCATATTCGCCGTGCGAACGCCCGTGATGGAGCTTCGCATGCGCACCGTCGGCAACCGGTGGACTGAGCTACCGGGTCTCATGCCCTGACAGGGAGCGAAGAGTTGGTTCAGAAGTGTGGCTGTGTCCCGCAGCGGGCTGTTGTTACTCGGCATCTGAGGCCAGTGGGATGGCCCACTCGACGATTGTTCCTCCGCTGTCGCCGGCGTTTCGTATCGTGGCGTAACCGCCGAGCTCTTGCGCTCGGTGGTGGATGTTTCGGCGTCCGTCTCCGCTTGGGTCGACGGCGGTGACGCCAATACCGTTGTCGCGCACGATAAGACGCAGCTGATCATCAGTCGCGGTCAAGCGTATCGTCGCGGCGCTGGCCTGAGCGTGGCGGGCGATATTGCTCAGCGACTCACGCAGCACCGCAAGAATCTCGGCCCGCGCAGCGCGCTGGGTGGTGCTTTCGTCGATCGGTCCGTCGAATTGCAGATCCGGTGTAAAGCCGAGGGCCGGCACGCTGTCTTCGACAACAACGATGATCGCGTTGCTGAGGCCGACTGCATCATCGGCGGGATCGGCGGCCACGAGGTTGAGGTTGAACACGATTTCGCGCAGATCGGCGATGATCCTGTCGGTCTCGTCCACAAACGGCCTGAGATCGGGGGAGCGACGTTGGGCCGCCGACGTGAGCCCCAGACCCAGGGCGAACACACGCTGAATGGTGGGTCGTGAAGGTCGGCGGCCATGCGCGCCTGTTCATCTCGACGTTCCGCATCCAGCAGACGTGTGGTGCTGGTGCGCAGATTCTCGCGCATGGTTTCGGCCGCATCGGCCAGCACGGCGACCTCACGCAGACCGGCGCTCCGAATCGCTCGATCGTAGTCGCCCTCAGCGACTGCGGTTACGTCATGCTGCACGCTGTTGACTGGCCGCGTGAGCACGCGGTGCAACAGCCACACGTGCCTCGCGATCGGTAGTTGCACCAGGCTCAGGACGTGGTGCGCCATCGCGGGTGGGGCGATCAAGATGAAGTCGGCATTTTGACGCCGCGCTCGGTCGATGGCATCGGCGAGCACGGCCACGCCAGCCGAACCAAGATGGGTGACACCCGTGAGGTCGACGGTCAAATCTGCGGCGCCTGAGCGGCTTGCCGAGGTGATG
>DASPOT010000057.1:0-7872 GCA_035625875.1 Mycobacterium sp.
CCGCCAGCCGGATTCGACCAGCCGGGGAGCGATCTTGCGCCACCCGTAGGCGGTGTCGGGAAACCCGTGTAGAAACAGCGCAATCGGAGCGTTTGGAGGCCCCCACGTCAACACCTTCAAGTCCACATCAGGGGCCTCTACGTCAAGCCAGCGTGGTTCAGTCATCGCTTAATCCCCTTCGCACCGACGGTTTGGCCTCCGCAGGACGGGTATTGCTCGATCTCTCCGCCTCACGCGCCACCCTCATGAATACTGCGCGCCGACCGGTGTCTCACACCGAGGACATGCCCAACACCTGCCTCCCCATCCGAGTGCTGAAGGTGCCCAGCACCCGACCGAGTCGGCACGCGGATGGCACTGCGGCACAGTCACGCTGCGACTTTAGACCTGATCGAACCCGGAGATCAGCCAGCGCCCGCCGACCTCGTCGAGGGTCACCCGGACGCTGGAGGTGGCGTCGGCGGGCGGGGAGGTACCGACGGTGACGGTCTGGTTGACGAACACCAGGACCACCGCATGGTTCTCGGCAGCCGATACTGATGCCGCCGCAGGGACGCTGGCAACTGCGGAGACCTGTTTTTCTTTCGCGTTGGGAATCAACACATCCCGGGTCACCTGCGTGTAGGTTTCACGGAAGCCACCAGTCAACCGGTCGCGCGCGGCCTCGACATCCTTGTCGATGGTGTCGGGCCGGAAGGACAACAGAGCAACAGTGGTTTCCTTTGCGGCTGCGACGGATTCGATACGGGCGATGTCGGCATCGCGGATCGACGAATCCTGCCACTTCAGGAAGCCCGCCGCCATTGCGAGCAGCAGCGCCAATCCGGGCAGCACACCGTAGACCAGCACGCGCAACCAGTTGACGCGCCGCTTAGCGCCAGCGGCTCCGGCCGCCTCGGCCTTGTCGTTGTTGTCGGCCCTGCCGACCCGCGGCCCGGTCATGACACGAACGCGACGTTGGAGACCTTCGCCTCGTCGCCCATCTTCTGCACAGTGATCCGCATTCGCCAGGCCTGTAGCTGCTCCTCGACCATCCCCGGGTTTGACGTCTTCACATTCACCGTCACCAGCACCCGGCCCTCGTCGCCGGCCTGGGAATCCAACCCAGCCTCGGCCACCGTACCCACCATTTTCGACCGCGCATGCTTAACGTTGTCGGCATAGACCTTCGACCGATGGGAGAAGTTGTCGTAGAAGGTGCCCGTCGCAGAGTCCAGGATGCGCTGCACATCGGCGTCGGCATGCTCATAGTCGATCGTGCTGAGGTTTACCGCACATTGGCGCGCCGTCTGCACGAACAGGTTGTGCTTCGCTTCAGCTGTGTGTCCCTCGTATGCGCGGAACCCGAGCCATCCGACCAGTCCTGCCAGCACCACTACCGCCGCCAGCCCGGCGACCAGCGCCAACCGTTCAACCGGGATCGGGTGCTTAGCGAGAGCCGCTTGCGTGCTCTTTTCGGGTGCATCAGCACTCTCACGCTCGGAGTCGTCGGCGGTCGACCCGCGCCCTTCCAGGTCGGGGGTAGCAGTATCGTCTGCCATCTTTGCTCCTGTTCGGCACGTCAAGCCGGATCGGCCAGTGTGTACCGCCGCCCCTGTCCTCCAACGTAACGTGGCACGGCTCACTTGTAACCCCGCGATGGCGATCGGAGATGGCGCCCTAGCGGCCGAAGTCGCCCTGCGCAGGTTGCTACCTTATGCGCCGCTGCCACCGCATGGCAGCTCTCTCGAGGCGGCCCGGTGGTGAACAGCCACCACCGGTGACAGTGCGGAAATGGCCGTCGGTAACGTCAGGGGTACCCACCGAGAGGACGCCCGTGAGCACCATCAGCAGCACCCCCGAGACTGTCGAGTTTTCCGGCGCCGGAGGCATCACCCTCATCGCCGACGAGTGGAACCGCGGGTCGGATTCGGCGGCCGACCGGCCGACGATCCTCATGTTGCATGGCGGCGGGCAGAATCGGTTGTCCTGGAAGAACACCGGCCAGGTCCTCGCGGACGAGGGATTTCGCGTCGTCGCGGTCGACACCCGCGGCCACGGTGACAGCGATCGCGCGCCCGGCGCCGACTATGCGATCGAAACCTTGACCGCCGACGTTATGCACGTCCTCGACGCGATCGGCCAGCCAGTGGTGCTGATCGGGGCGAGCATGGGCGGGTTGACCGGCATCCTGGCCGCCGACTTGGCCGGACCGAACAAGGTGAAGAAGCTAGTGCTGGTCGACGTGGTGCCGAGGTTCGAGAAGAGTGGGAGTGCCCGCATCCGCGACTTCATGTTCAACCACATCCATGGCTTCGGCTCGCTCGAGGAGGCGGCCGATGCCGTAGCCGCGTACCTGCCGCACCGGAAAAAGCCGCGCAACCCGGAAGGGTTGAAAAAGAACTTGCGACTGCGCGACGGCCGCTGGTACTGGCAATGGGATCCGGCGTTTATGACCAAACCCGGCGATGATCCGCGCTTGCGCACCGAGAAACTGGAGCAGGCCGCGATCAACCTGAAGATCCCGATCCTGTTGATCCGCGGCAAGCTCTCCGACGTGGTCAGCCCCGACGGCGTCCGTGATTTCCTGGCGAAAGTGCCGACCGCGGAGTTCGTCGAACTGTCCGATGCCGGGCACACCGCGGCCGGCGACGACAACGACGCTTTCAGCGAAGCGGTGGTCGGTTTCGTCAAGCAGTAAGACGTGCGGCCTACCCGGCCGGTTTCTCCTCGTGCCCGCCGAACTGCTTGCGCATCGCCGACAGCGCTTTGTCGGCGAACTCACCGAGGCGACGCGAGGCGAAGCGGTAATACAGTGCAGCCGACAGCACCGGCGCGGGAACTCCCTCTTCAATCGCCGCGATCGAGGTCCACCGGCCCTCCCCGGAGTCGGAGACCTGCCCGGAGAACTCGGCCAGATCGGGCGATTGCCGCAGCGCGATCGCGGTCAGATCCAGCAGCCACGAGCCGATCACGCTGCCCCGGCGCCACACCTCGGCCACCTCCGGGACGTCGATGTTGTACTGATAGAACTCACGGCTCTCCAGCGGCGCAGTTTCCGCGTCGCCCTGCTCGATGCGGGTGCCGATGTCAGCGTTACGCAGGATGTTCAGCCCCTCGGCTAAAGAAGCCATCATCCCGTACTCGATGCCGTTGTGCACCATCTTGACAAAGTGCCCCGCCCCGGACGGCCCGCAGTGCAAGTAGCCCTTCTCCGATTGCGCGACCTCGCCGTCTCGGCCCGGGGTGCGCGGCGCGGCATCCACCCCCGGCGCTACGGTAGCGAAGATCGGCTCGGCGTGAGCGAACGCGTCCGCATCCCCGCCGATCATCAGGCAGTAGCCGCGCTCTCGACCCCACACCCCGCCGCTGGTGCCGCAGTCCAATAGCCGAATCCCCCGCTCGGACAAGATCTTCGAGTGTCGGATGTCGTCACGGTAGTAGGAGTTTCCGCCGTCAATAACGATGTCGCCTGACTCGAGCGTCTTGGCCAGTTCCCCAATCACCGTGGTGGTGATGTCCCCTGCGGGCACCATCACCCAGACGACCCGCGGCGTCGCGAGCTTCTCGGCCAGTTCTGACAGCGACGACACCCCGGTGGTCTTGTCTTCACCGGCCATCGCCTTGACCGCGTCTGGATTGTGGTCGTAGACCACGCACTCGTGCCCGTCTTTGACGAGGCGGCGGACGATATTCGCGCCCATCCGGCCGAGGCCGATCATCCCTAGCTGCATCGTGTCCTGTTCTCCTTACTCTCGTGCAGGCTTGTCCCTTGGCAGCCATGGTTGTTGCCAAGACCGATGGCCGCGCAGCAGTGACTGTGCTGCCTCAGGCCCCCAGGAGCCGGTTTCGTAGTAGTGGATCTCGTCAGGAGTGTCCAACAGCGGCTGCACGATCCGCCAGGTCTCTTCGATACTGTCCTGCCGGGCGAACAGCTGGTGATCGCCGATCAGCCCGGCGTGCAGTAGACGCTCATAGGGCCGTATCGGTTCGCCGAGGTCCTCTGCGAACAACGAGTCGAGGTGGACGTCTTGCCACACGTCCTGAGCGTGCGGGTCGTGGCCGGCTAACTGGACCCGCAGCCCCGGATCCGGGTCGACGCGTAGCACAATCTGGTTAGGCTCTGCCCGTCTGGGGTCGGGCAGGAAAGCCAATGCGGGAACGCGCCGGAGAAACAGCCGGACCTCGGTCACCTTCGCGGGCAGCGCCTTGCCGGCCCGCAAGAAGATCGGCACCCCCGCCCAGCGCCAGTTGTCGATCTCCATCCGTAGCGCGACGAAAGTCTCGGTTTCGGAATTGTTTGCAACGCCGTCGATGTCGGTATAGCCCCGATACTGGCCCCGCACATACTGCGCCGGGTCCAGCGCGGGCATCGCACGGAACACCTCGGCCTTCTTGTCGTTCAGATCGTCCGCGCTCGGCCCGACCGGGGGCTCCATCGCGACCAGGGCAAGCACCTGCAACAGGTGGTTTTGCACCACGTCACGCAACGTGCCCACGACGTCGTAGAACTTGCCCCGGTCCTCGACCCCGAAGTCCTCGGCCATGGTGATGTGGATCTCGGCGATGCTGCGGCGGTCGCACAGCTCCGCGAGCGCGTGATTGGCGAACCGCAGGTACTCCAGCTCGACGATGGGTTGCTTGCCCAGGAAGTGGTCCACCCGCAGGATCTGATCTTCGGCCAGCACCGTGCGCAGGCGGGAGTTGAGTTTGATCGCGGAGCCCAGGTCGTGGCCGAACGGCTTCTCCACCGCGACCCGCGACCGCTGGAGCAGCCCTGCCTTGCCGAGATTCTCCACAATCGGTGCGAACAGCGCCGGCGGCATTTCCAGGTAATAGAGCGGGCTGTGGTCGGAGCCCATCCGCTTGGCGAGAGACGTATAAAGCGCGCTGTCGGTGACGTCACCGTGCAGGTGGGACAACCGGCCCGCCAGCCGGTCGAACACCCTATCGTCGATCTGCTCACCGGCGTCGCTGATCGCCTTGCGGGCCCGCTGGATCAAGTCCTCGACGGATATATCGTCGCTGGCGACACCCAAGACTGGGCAATCGAGCGCCTCGCGGCGCTCCAGACGGTACAGGGCCCGGAACGTCATCTTGCGGGCCAGATCCCCGGTAATGCCAAAGATCACCAGCAGATCTGAGGGGCTGCCACCGCGTTCGGCCAATCCGATACCTCCACGAGAAACAGTCAGGTCACACTTACAACTCGCTCCCCGCGGCGGCCAAACTCAACCCTAAGCAAGGTCGGTGTGCGCAACAACACCAGCCCGCACAGAGGCCGCGCCGAGGCATCGCATGGCGGAGGACGCGCCCGCGACATAAGTGACCGGTTTTCAGGTCAACTAAACATTGTCGGTGCACGGGCCGCTCAGCTGGGCCGGTGTAGCCATAGTCCTTAAACTGCAACGACTTCCGGTCTGCAGGCGATGGTTTGGTGCCCGCGTCCACATCGCCGCGGTCGGATCATCGTTTAGCCGCGGTGTGTCACAGGCGGGCCCACGTCGGCAAAAATACCTGTCATGGGTGCTGCCCCGATGATCGTGGTCTACGCACTCGCCGGCCTCGCGGTGATCCAAGCCGCCGCGCTGGCCGCGGTGTCGGTGTTGCTTGCCCGCAGCCGCCGGGAGGCCGACACACTGCGGCGCCGGGTCGATACCCGAAATCTCCTGCTGTCCGGTGGCCAGGAGGCCGTTAAGACCGTCTGGCAAACGGCGAATCTGATGCGCAGAGAGGGTTTCGGGGCCGCTGTGCGCAGCTCGATCGAAGACCTCGCCGATTGGGCCGAGGTCGAGCGGCCCGACCTTGCCCGCGTCACCCCGGACGGCCGAGTGGTGATCCCGTTCTCCGATATCGAGGAGTCGACCGCTCTTAACGAGCGGATCGGTGACCGTGCCTGGGTCAAGCTGATTGGCGCGCACGACAAGCTCGTCCGCAGGCTCGTCCAGCGTCGTGCCGGGCATGTGGTGAAGAGTCAAGGTGACGGATTTATGATCGCCTTCGCGCGAGCCGAGCAAGCGGTACGATGCGCTATCGACATCCAGCGCGCGTTACAGGATGACGCAAAGCGGAAGCGGCATAACGGCATTCGAGTCCGAATCGGCATCCACATGGGTCGGTCGGTGCGCCGCGGTGACGACCTGTTCGGTCGCAACGTCGCAATGGCGGCACGGGTCGCCGGACAGGCCGCGGGCGGCGAAGTCTTGGTAAGCCAACCCGTACGAGACGCCGTCAGCGGCTGCGACGACATCCGTTTCGACGAGGGCCGCGACGCCGAGCTCAAGGGCTTCGCCGGCAGCTACCGCCTGTACGCGGTCGAAAGCAGCGGCTAACTCACTTAAGCCTGATTGCCCGGCTCCTCCTCGGGCCGCTCCGCGGCCCGCATTGTCGCCGAGCATGGTCCAATTGCCCGGCTCCTCCTCGGGCCGCTCCGCGGCCCGCATTGTCGCCGAGCTAGCGCGCCCGGGATTCGGCCAACCTCTGATGCAACCGGGCCCGGATCTCGTCGGGTGTGTATGCATTTCGCCGCCGCTGATCGCGCACGACCAACACTCCCCCGGCTGCGACGCCGACGACACCGGCGAGTCCGAGCCACTTCCATATCCTGCGCACGACCTCAGGCTATGCACGCCGCTCCCCAGCCCGCCCGATAGCTGCTTATGGTGCTGTCGTGGACTCAAGCACGGTGACACTGGAGCGGGCGCTGGAGGAAACTCGGACCGGCGACATCTGGCTGTTCCGCGGCGCCTCAGGCCCCGACCGCACCATCCAGACCTTGACAAATGCCCCGGTCAACCATGTCGGCATGACAGTGGCCATCGACGACTTGCCACCGCTGCTCTGGCACGCCGAGCTCGGCGACAAGCTCACAGACGTCTGGACCGGCACCAATCACCGCGGCGTGCAGCTCAACGATGCCCGCCAAGCCGTTGAGCAGTGGATGGGCCGCTACCGGCAGCGGTGCTGGCTGCGCCAGCTGACGCCGTATGCCGACCGTGAACAGGAGGACCGGATGCTGCGGGTCATCGCACGCATGGACGGCACCCCGTTCCCTGCCACCGCGCGGCTCACGGGCCGATGGCTGCGCGGTCGAATCCCCACCGCGTACGACTGGATACGGGGAATCCCGGTGGTGGACGAGAAGGTTCGCGAGTCGACGCAGCGACGCAAGGCGCAGCGACGCAGGGTTGGCCTGGAAACTGCGTATTGCGCGGAGACGGTGGCGATCACGTACGAGGAGATGGGGTTGCTCACCACGGAGAAGTACTCGAACTGGTTTGACCCCGGTTCGTTCTGGAGCGGTGACACGCTTCCGCTGACACCGGGTTATCAGCTGGGCGGCGAGATCGCTGTGGTTGCCGGCTAATCGACCGACATCTCCGCCATTGCCGACCACCCGGTGGCGTCGATTCTCTGGCTGATGATCTTCGGAGTCGACGCCAGCGCCTGCGGCAGTTCCCGCATGGCCCGCTTGAAGTGGTCGCTGTTGACGTGGGCGCCGCCGGCCTCACCGTCGCGGAACGCTTCGACTAGGACATATTCGGCCGGGTTATCCAGGCTGCGAGACCACTCGAACCAGAGGTTGCCGGCTTCGGCACGGGTTGCGGCGGTGAACGACGCGACCAGATCCGGCCAACGGTCCGTCCACTCCGGTTTCGTTTCGAACTTGACGACGATGAAGATCATTGCCGCCCCTTAAGGTTGGACACCCAGTGCTGGCCTGTAGTCGACTCGCCCCTGACGCGATGGCGACGACCACGTCGTAGTCCACATCGTCGGGCGCGTTGCGATGATAGCCGTTTGACCCGCTAAACCGCACCTTCGCTATCCGTTGGTTGCGGTGGATGGGCGGACAGCTGGACAGATCGACTCCGCGTGGCTCCATGTCTCCCC
>DASPOT010000058.1:0-3756 GCA_035625875.1 Mycobacterium sp.
CGTATGCGATGATTGCATCGAAAATGCCTTCCGAACACGGGCCACTACGACCTCGACAATCGTTATTGTCCCAGTTCAGGAGGCATTTTCGCTGTTCACACGCCGATCAGATCACCGACTCATCCACGGATTCAGGCTAAGACGGGCCCCGGTCGGCAGAGGATGCAGGTGCTTACGCCGCATTTCCGCGCGCCAGGAGCCCTGCTGTCTGAGCCTACGTCGTCTTGTGCTGCTGTTGTCGCCGACACGATCATTCGGACGGTCGGGTTGGGGGTGACGATTACCGACACCGCCGTTGACGGCGATGTCACGTGTTCTGCGACCTACTCACCGACGGTCCGGGGTGCGTCCGGATTATCGGCTGACAGTCCCAGCCGCCCGCTCACGGCTTGCTCAAGCAGTACATCCGGTAGATGATCCGCCCCACTCGCAGGTCCCGGTGAGCCATCGAACCCCGCACCGGAGCAGACAAGCGCTCAGCGACCGCGCACGCCAAGCGGTGCTGGAAGGCCGGCATCAGACGATCGACCACGGCCCGGATCTGCGGCGAGTTTTTCTCCATCCCGCGCACAACCTCCACGCCGATGTCCCTCTGGGAAAGCATCCGCATCGGCGCGCTGGCTAGCGCCGCCTCCCAATCGGCGACACGGATGACCGGCCGCATATCGGCGTACAGGAAATGGCCGCCCGGACGCAGCACGCGCGCAACCTCGCGGAGGAACCGGTCGAAATCGTCATTGCTTGTACCGTGGCGGCCTGATCGTCGAGGATCGCCGCCAGGGAGGTGATTTCGGCGCACAGTGCGGCGTTCTCGCGTTCCAGTTGTTGTTTGCGGGCGCGCTCGTGCAGTGCCGAGTCGACGAGCACGTCGGCGGCCTGCGCCCGCCATTTACCCCTGACGGTGACAATCCTGACGGTGGCCGCCGCCAGCGAGGAGATGATCGCGCTGATCGCGGTCACCGTCGCCGCGTTGAAAACGGTGCTGGATTCACCGGGCATCGTCACGCAACTGGGTGGCAAGGGTTTCAAGCTGACCGAGGCGGCCGATGTCATTGCCGATCAGCCACAACAAAAATACTGCCGCCCCGGCGAACACCACCCAGGCGAACGCCCAGGCGCGCACGATAATCCCCGACACCGCAGCCGCATACAGGAAACTGCTCAACACGGTGAACGCGCACACGTTGCCCACCACGTGCATGAACAGGGCCAGATAGCGGGCCTTGCCGCGCCCCCAATACGCCAAAAGATAGGCGGCGAGGATCAGCGGTGCCGAGCTGAAACCCATACCCGCCCAGACATGATACGTCCAGCCGGGCATCAGCGACGTCGGACCGGCGATGATCGCCGGGCAGTCACTACACGGGCGCAGCACGACGGTAATGATGGTGCCGATCAGGACACAGGTATTGAGGATGGTATGGGCGCGCACCAGTCGCCACGGCGGACTCACATGCCCGAGGGGGTTCCCAGAACGCTCACGGGGTCTTGTCGAGGAAACTATCCAGCCATTGCAGGATCTTCAGGAACTCGTCCAGCGTGGTCTTGTACTGGGCGGGGATGAAGACCCCCCACTTGTCGACGAATACGACTGCGGTTTCGGCCGAGTGGATGACGTTGGATACTTCGGTTTTCAGGCCGTCGAAGCATAATTGTCGTTAATCACGTACACCTAAACTTTGCAGCGTGACGCCGCTGAACGTGACCGAGGCGACGGAGGGTGTGCGCCCGACTCTTTGAGTTCGGCGATGCGGTTCTGGGTCGCGGGGCGCCAGCATAGGCTGGTCGACCACGCGGCGATGCGGCCGCTACGTACTGCGCCAGTTGATGATCGACCACATGACCGTCTCGGCGGTGGCGCGCGAGTTGGGCCCGTCCCGGGATACCGTCAACGCCATCGCGAAGGCTTTGCCACGGTCATCGTCGATTTGACACTGCGGTCCTCGATGGCACCGGGCGGGCTCGGCTCCTGGACTTGGTCGTCGGCCGCTCGGGACACGCATTGAGCTCGTGGTTGTCTGCCCAATCAGCGCAGTTCCGTAACCAGGTCGAGGTAGTAGCCATGGACGGATTCGGCAGCTACAAGACCGCCGCCAAAGACCAACTCGCCGAGGCCACCACGGTGATGGATCCGTTCCACGTCATGGCCCTGGCCGACGTCAAGCTGGATCTGACTCGCCAACGGGTGCAGCACGACACGCTGGGGCACCGAGGACACACTGGCGACCCGCTCTACGGTGTCCGCCGCACGATTCGCACCCGTGTACCGCTGCTAACGACCCGCCAACAATCGCGCCTGACCAGCCTGCGTGCTGATGACCGCCATATCGCGGTCGCGGTGACCTGGAGTGTGTACCAGCAGATCATCGCCGCCTACTTACACCGCGACCGGCGCCGCGGAAAGGCCATGATGACCGCGATCATCGACTCCCTGCGCACCGGCGTTCCCGCCGGGCTCGACGAATTGGCTCAACTCGGTCGCACCCTGTGGCGCCGCCGCGCCGACGTTCTAGCCTTTTTCGACCACCACGCTTCCAACGGACCCACCGAAGCCATCAACGGCCGCCAGGCACTGCGCCGCAACGCCCTCGGATTCAGAAACCTCACCCACTACCGAATCCGATCGCTCCTGCACTGCGGCAACCTCACCCACCTAATCGATGCACTCTAAAACCGGAAGAGTCAGTTTTCAGGCTGCTTTGAGCGGCAGTCTGGCGGCGTCGATGCATTCCGTGATGTGAGTGTCGGTGGTGCGCAATGCTTTTCGTAATGCTCGCGGGGCGGGGGGCTGATCGGCAGCCAGGAGGGTACGTAGCAGCTTGCTTTCGCCCATCCTGATGTCAGGCCCCAGCACTCGGTATTCCTGCCGAAGTCGTCTGTCTGGTGGCTGGGTTGACCAGATACCGTTAGAACCCGCTGTGCCACAGCCTTGCAGAAACGCCTGCACGCGGCGATCGATCATGTCGTGCATTCCTGGCGAGTTTTTCTCCAGCCCTGCGGCGATCCCGTCAACCCACGCCGAGGCAATCGGCGAGAGACTTGGCCGGCGCCGATCACCCCGACGGCCCGCCTTCGCCGATCAGCCGCAACGCCTTGAGCGGGCGAAATCTTCCAGGAGATCGGCGGCGGCCGCAATGCTTTCGGCGGGTTTGGTCATCCGGGTGGCGATCTCGCGGGCTCGGGTGACGTATTGCGGGGCGAGGATGGTGCGCAGGTCCGCGACCAGCGATTCCCGGGTAGTGCTCGAAAAGCGCCGGGCGGTGCCCACCTTCAACCGTTTGACCCGAGCCCCCCAGAGCGTCTGATCGAGGTCCGTCGAAAGGATCAACGTGGGGACCCCGGCGCGCAGGCCCGCAGCCGTGGTGCCCGCGCCACCGTGGTGCACGACCGCGCGGCAGGCCGGAAAGGCGGCCGCGTAATTCATCGCGCCCACCACCTTGACATGCTCGAAAAGTGCGACGTGGCTAAAGTCAGTCCAGCCGGAGCAAACCAACGCCCGCTCGCCTAACTGCGCGCAGGCCGCGCTGATCACGGCGAGTGTGTCGGCCGGAGATTTGACCGGTATGCTGCCAAACCCGAAGAAAATCGGCGGTGTTCCCGCGGCAATCCACGACGCGACCTCCTCATCGGCATCCGTCGGCAACTCCATCGTCAGCGCGCCGACAAAGGGCCGCCGGCCATCCCATTTCGCCCATTCGGCTGCCAGCCCGGGAAAACAAACCTCATCGTAGGCCTGAATTTCCAGCGATCCGCGTT
>DASPOT010000059.1:0-32682 GCA_035625875.1 Mycobacterium sp.
ATGCCGAGCCGCTCCCAGAGTTGGTCCAGCAGCCACGCCCCGCCGAAACGTCGCGAGTCCAGCACCTCGATATCGCCGGCATGCGCGGCGGCGATCGCCTGCTCCGGCTCGAGGAACCGCGAGATCGAGGACACCAGCCGGACCAGCGCGTCGCGGTCCACGGTGTCGGCGCGACCGAAGTTGTGGATCACCTTCGCCGAGGGAACTCCGGCCTAGCCAAGGCGTTCGGCCTCGCGTTCGTCCAGGGCAGCGTGAACAAAGGTTAGGTTACACTGCAGGCAACGCAGCGGCATCACCAGGCGTGAACACACAACGGGTGACTCTCGCCGCCCTGTACCAAACGAGGAGAAGCCGTGACCGCCAGTCCAATTCGCGTCTTCGTCTGGTCGACAGGTGGGATCGGCTCCATCGCGATCGACGCAGTCCGGCGCCGACCCGACCTGGAACTCGTCGGCGTGTGGGTCCATACCCCGGAGAAGGCCGGGCGCGACGCCGGCGAGCTCGCCGGTGGCGAACCCGTCGGCGTGACCGCGACCAACGATGCGGAGGCGCTTATTGCGGCGCGGCCTGATTGCGTCGTGTATGCCGCGAGCGGCCCGGAACGCGACGCTGCCGCCGTGCCCGACTATCTGCGGATGCTCGAAGCCGGAATCAACGTGGTCTCAACGACATCCACCAGCTTGATCTATCCGCCGGTCTACTTCCATCCTCAGTGGCGGGACCAGCTGGAAGCGGCAGCGAAATCGGGAAACGCCTCGTTCTACGCCTCCGGCATCTTCCCGGGGTTCGGGTCGGATCAGTTGGCGCTTGTGCTGGCGACGCAGTCGAAATCGATCCGGACGGTGCGCGTGTCCGAGATTGCGCTCAACGACCACTATCCGGTGGCCGACGTGATGATGGACGGCATGGGCTTCGGCCGGCCGCCTGAATTCCAGCCGTGGCTCGCCACACCGGGATTCATCGAGACCCAATGGGCCGCACCAATTCTTTGATCGCCGACGGGCTCGGCGTTGAGGTGCACGAGATACGTGGGTCGCTCGACCGCCTGCCGGCGTCCCGACGGATCGAGGTCGCTTTCGGCACGGTCGAAGCCGGAACGTGCGGCGCGGTCTGCACCCGTGCCGCCGGCATTGTCAACGGTCGCGAGGCAATCATCGTCGAACACATCATCCGGATGGCCCGCGACGTGGCACCCGAGTGGCCGACCTCCGAGCATGACGCGACCTATCGCGTCGACATCGAGGGCGACCCCGCCATTCACTGCGCGATGACCCTCGGCGACGCCCAGGGGTCCGGGGGTGGGCGCGACGCGATGGTGGCCACCGCGATGCGCGTCATCAATGCCGTGCCCTACGTGGTGGCGGCGCCTCCGGGGCTGCTCAGCTCACTGGATCTGCCCATCACCCTGCCCCGCCACGCAGTGGTCTGAACCGCTACGTCAGCGATACGCGGCCCATGATCAGATCGATGATCGGCTTCCCGGGCGCGAAGGACCCGGTCAGCGACGACATCACGTGACCGTAGTCCACCAGAAGCGTCACGCCGCTGATGCCGCAGGCTGCGTCGCTGCTGAGGAAGACCATCGCGTTGGCCATCTGCTCCGGTGTGTGGACTTGGCAGCCGGTCTCATCGCGGTAGTCCTGGGCGAAAGTGAGCCATAGGTCGGCGTTGGCTCGGGCCAGCGGCGTGTCGGTCGGGCCTGGGCAGATGGCGTTGATGCGCACGCCTTTCTTCATCAGCGGATAGGCCTGCGTCGCCACGTACGTGTTGATGACCTGCTTGGAAAACCCGTAGTGGATAAAGCCTTCCGATTCATGTGCCGAGACCCAGGCGTCGGCCGACTCGTAGTTGGGCGTGGCCAGGAACTCTTGGAGACGCGGCAGGTCGTTCTCCCATCCGATGCCGGCTACCGAAGAGATGAAGCAGATCGCCGAGCCGCGGGGGAGCTGGCCGTCGGCCAGCATCCGCTCGATGAGGTGCCGGTGACCGATGAAGTTGATCCGCATCAGGTCTGGTCCGTCGGCAACGCCGGCGGCTGAGAAGATCGCGTTAACCGGTCCGCCGACCTGGCCGATCGCGGTGTCGATGGAGGCCCGGCCCCGAAGGTCGACGGTGATGGCCTTCGCGATCTCATAGGTCACCGGCGCGTAGTCCATGACGACGACTTCGGCGCCCAGTGCCGCCGCTGTCTGTGCCGCGGCGGCACCCATGCCGGTCGCACCGCCAACCACGAGCACCCGCTTGCCGTCATAGCGGAACTGGTCGATGCCTGTCATCGCTCTCCTCTCAGCGGCCGCCGGCATAGGAGGCCCGGTGCCACTGTATGGTGGAACATATATTTGGTTCAATAGCCTAACCCATCCGGGAGTGCTGCGTGGCGGGACCCACAGTGACTGAGGACGTACCTCAGAGCGTGCGGGACGCGCAGGAAAGGTTCGACGCCGGGATGGGCGCTGACGGGGACGCCTCGCCGTACCCGACGCTGCGCGAATTGCGCGCCAAGGCACCGGTGCATCCCGGATGCGCCGAAATGGGGATATTCGAGAACACCGGCGATGGCCCACCGACATTCGCCGCGTACTCGTTCGACGCAGTGAAGGCGGTGTTCACCGACAATGCCACCTTCAGCACCCGCTGCTATGAGGCGATCGTGCGCCCGTTGCAGGGCCCGACCATTCTGGAGCTGGACGAACCCGAACACCAGGTTTACCGCAAGCTGCACGAGTATGCGTTCGCTCGCCCGTCGATGCGCCGCTGGGAAGCCGAACTGGTCCGACCGCTGGTCGAGCGCACTATCGACAAGCTGCAGCGCGGCATGCGAGCGGATTTGGTGGCCGAGGTGTTCATGCCCATCCCGGTGCGGGTGATCGGCGCGCTGCTTGGTCTGCCGGAATCCGACGTGCCGGAATTTCATCGTCTGGGTATAGAACTGTTGGGGTTTAAGGCCGACTACGATCGTGCCCTTCGCGCGTCGGCCCAGTTGGGCGAGTACTTCGTCGGCATCCTCGTCGATCGGCGGCGCAATCCCTGCGACGATATGGTGTCCGTGCTGTCCCAGGCCGAAGTGGACGGTGTGCGGTTATCCGACGAGCAGATCTTCGGGTTTCTGCGCAACCTGTTGCCGGCGGGGGCCGAAACCACCTCGCGATCAACTGCCAGCCTGGCATTCGGATTGCTGACCAATACCGACCAGCTTGCCGCGGTGCGCGCCGACCGGAGTCTGTTCCCGCAGGCCATCGAGGAAGGCATCCGCTGGTGACCCCGTTGCTGAACTTCATGCGCCAGGTCACCTGTGACACTGAGCTGTCGGGAGTGCAGATTCCCGCAGGGTCCATGATCGCGCTCAATCTCGGCAGCGCCAATCATGACGAAACCAGGTGGGATCAGCCCGAACGCTTCGATATCTTCCGAGAACGTAAGCCGCACATGGGGTTTGGCCATGGCACCCACGTGTGCCTGGGCATGCATTTGGCCCGTCTGGAGAGCACCATCATCTTCAACACGCTCTTCGACCGGCTGCCGGGACTGCAACTGGACCCGGACGCACCCGATCCGTACATCGCCGGGATGTTCTTCCGGTCTCCGCCCCGCCTTGACGTGGTGTGGGACTGAGCAATCGAACTTCGTAGCCCATCCCACCCATTAGGCCGACCGGCTCCTAGGTGCCGCGGTTGGCGACGCCACGCAGGACCGTGTCACGATCGTGAATGAGCGCCGCGCGCTTCCCCACCGCCCGCAGAATGTTCTCGGGAATCCACTGGACGGCGATGATGCATCTTGCCAGCATCTCGTTGGACGGGCTGTCGATACGTATTTGACCTGACCGGATCCCTTCGGATAGCAGCGTTTTCATCTGCCGTAGGCGCGTCGTATACAACCATCCCGGGTTCGGCGTGTCGGGCGGTGAATGCCGCATCCAGGCAAGCTGAATCCTGAACTCATCGCCGAACTGGTGCAACGCATTGACGTTGACCCAACTCAGCGCGTCCAACTTCTCAATCGGCGTCGCATCTGACCGCAGAACAACGGTCCATCCGGCTGCCACTTTCTGTCCGAACGAACGCATGATCGAGGCAAGTAGTTCGTCCTTCGAGCCGATCAACCGGTACACGGTGCCGGTGCCAAGACCTGCAGCGGACGCGATGTCCCTGACAGTTGTGACCTCATACCCCTTGCGACCAAACTCCGTTCGTGCCACGGCGCGAACGTGGGCCGCTTTGTCATTCGGATCTGCTTCACGATCGTCCGCCCATGTCTTGACAACATCGTCGGCGGCTGCGAAGGCTTTGGACCGATCCAATTCCGCATCGCTCGGCGGCTGGCTCGCGAGACCCTGCAAGATGATTCGGCACAACAGTGCGGATACCGGATCGGCGGCGGCCTTGTGGCGCATGACGTCGAGCCCTACCTGCAGCATCGTTTGGCAAATCCGGTCCGCAAGGATGGGAAGGTCAATGTCTGGTCTGATATATCCGCTCCACCTGGCTGCGCGCAACGTCTGGAGCATCGCTTCCAGAATCGCGGTCGGCCGGCGCTGGGCCAATTCCGTGAGCTCCGGATTCGCGCTCGGCCCCTCATAAAAAGACATCTGAAGAGCGGCGCGATGCACTACCGCGCAGCGTCCAATCGCCGATCCGAGCTCGACGATCTTTTCCGAAACAGGCCGCGGGTCATCCAGTCTTGCCAGCGCGTCTTCGCCGATACGATCCAGGTCAGCGTGATAACGCCGGAGCAGCTCAACAAGGATCGCTTCTTTGGATTCGAAATGGTGGTACAAGCTTCCCGGGAGGATCCCCGCGGCGTCGGCGATCTCCTGCAGGGACGTGCGCAGGCCCGAGGAGGCGATCAGCGAAGCCGCAGTCTGAAGGATCTCGGTTCGGCGCGTCCGGTCGGCTTGCTCGGCCTTCGCCAACCCCAAGGTATTGCCTGCGTCTAGGCTTGCTGGCGTGGGGAAGCCTGCGGCCTGGGCCGGTTGCTGAAGCGCCACAAGACCTCCACGGCTATGCTCTCCCGTCATGGGATTCCCCTGGGTTCCTGCGCAGTCGCCCCAAACGGTGCATCGCAGATCGGGAGACCCAATATTTGTTCAACGCTACCAGAAGCCTGACGGGCTACTGTGCATCTGACCGGCTGAACGCGGCCGATCAGTGGACTACGGCTCACGCAGTGGGTGACGCCGCGCGGATAACGAGCAGCGGCCGCTCGTAGGATGTGTGTTTTGTGCGGTCGCGCCACGGGTTGCGCCTCCAAGTTGTAGAGCGGTGGGCCGTTCCACCCGTCGGCGGCGACGACTTCCGCCAACGGCCGGCGGGCAGCCGGCCGGAATGCATGCCCGGCGCGCAACCGGCCGACGGGCAGCAGGCAGCCCTGCACGTAGGTGCCGGGAATCCCA
Source organism: Mycobacterium sp. (assembly GCA_035625875.1). Taxonomy (GTDB): domain Bacteria; phylum Actinomycetota; class Actinomycetes; order Mycobacteriales; family Mycobacteriaceae; genus Mycobacterium. The sequence continues at coordinate 5,393 of DASPOT010000059.1, forward strand.
AGCAGCTCGCGAACCGCGTCCTCGTGGTGGAGACGCAGCGTCGTGACGCACGTCCCGTAACCATGGGCGTGGAGAGCCAGCTGGAAGTTCCAGACTGCCGGGAAGATCGAGCCGTACAGCGTTGCCTGGTAAAAGGACTCGTCGCCGTCGATGCGTGGCAGATATGGCTGATAGCAGGGGATCACCAGCAATGGCACCCTCGCCATGTTCGCGACCAGCCACTCCGTCGACGACATCAGCCGACCCTCCGGCGTGTCGGCGGGCACCAGGTCGGCAACCAGCCGCCCGCCGACCCGCAGCAGATAGGCGTCGCGGTACAGTGCGGCGATCTTCTCCCGCAGCGCGGGATCGAAGATCGCCAGCCACCGCCAGGACTGCTGATTGGAGCCGTTGGCGGCCTGCAACCCGATGCGCAGGCACTCGCGGATGTCGCCGCGGTCGACCGGCGCGTCGAGGTCGAGGGACTTGCGCGCCGACCGGGTGGTAGTCAGCAGGCGCTCGACGTCCACAGCCGTCAGCTCGGGGAGGGCAGTTTCGCGGCGAGGTCCAGAACCGTCACGGTTTCGGTGCCTGTCTTCTTCAGCCTCGCCGAGGATCGGTAGCCTAGGTCGACGTCCTTGGCCTGCGCCCGCAGCGCGCCGACGGTGGCCTGCTCCTTGGGTATGTGCTTGAACAGATCGAACGAGAAAAGCCGAATCGCATTCTCGTGAGTGATCTTGTTGATCTCGTCGTCGGGCACACCGTCGAGATAGATAGCAAGCGTTTCCGGAGCGACCGGCCAGGTCGAGTCCGAGTGCGGGTAGTCGCACTCCCAAGTGATCATGTCGAGGTTGAGCTTGTGGCGGCTTTCAATGCCGAAGCCGTCGTCGATGAAGCACACGGCAATCCGCTCCAGGAACAGCTCGCTTGGTAGCTTGTCGCCGAAGTCTTGGTGTGTCCACGCGCGATGCATCTTGTAGACCCGGTCGATGCGTTCCAGGAAGTACGGAACCCATCCGATGCCGCCCTCGCTGAGTGCGAAGGTCAGCTCGGGGAACTTGCGCAGCACCGGAGACCACACCAGGTCGGCCGCGGCGTTCACGATGCTCATCGGCTGCAGGGTGATCATCGTGTCCACCGGCGCGTCGATCGACGTGATCACCACGGACGACGACGAGCCGATATGCAGGCACACCACGGTGTTCTCGTCGTTACAGGCCTGCCAGAACGGATCCCAGTGTGAATTGTGCAGCGACGGGTAGCCGAGCTTCTCGGGATTTTCGGAGAACGTGACGGCGTGGCAGCCCTTCTTAGCCACCCGCCGCACTTCCTCGCCCATCAGCTGCGGGTCCCAGATCGGCGGCAGCGCCAGCGGGATCATGCGGCCCGGGTAGGTGCCGCACCAGTCGTCGATGTGCCAGTCGTTGTAGGCGCGCAGCACCGCGAGCCCCAAGTCCTTGTCCTTGGCACGGGCGAAATACTGGCCGCAGAACTGGGGGTAGGAGGGGAAGTTCATCGACGCGACCACCCCATTGGCGTTCATGTCGCGTATGCGCTCATCGATGTTGTAGCACCCCTCGCGGATCTCGCTGAATTTGGTTGGCTCGGCCCCGTATTCGTCCGGCGGACGGCCGGCAACGGCGTTGAGCCCGATATTGGTCGCCTCTTGGCCTTCGAACACCCACGCATCGATGCCGTCGTCCTTGGTGATGACCTTAGGCACCATGTCCGTGTACTTGTCGGGTATGTGGCCCTCGAACATCTCGGGCGGTTCGACGAGGTGGTCGTCGACGGAGACGAGGATGAAATCGTCCATTTTCATAATGTGCTCCTCAGGATTTGGATGAGGTGGTGATGCCAAGCCGGTCGCAGACCGCGAAGACTTCCTCGAAAATCGAGGCGGGGACGGTGAACGGCTCTGTCGTCGACACCTCGGACAGATGAATCGCGATGTCCTCGGCGGTCGGAATGCTTCCCGCATCTGCCAGCCAGCCTTCGCCGAGCCCGACGAAGACCCGCGCAAAGCGTCCCGCACAAGCGGAATAGTTGTGATGGGTGAACTCGCAAGCCCGGCTGGCCAGGAACACGACGATGGGCACGACCAGCTCGGGCTGGATCGCTTTCAGAAAGCCGGTTTCCTCGAGAGCTTTTGGGTCCCTGACGGTTTCGGTGACCATCCGCGAAAAACCGAACGGAAGGATGGTATTGGCGAGGATCCCATGCTGCGCGCCTTCGATCGCGATGACGTTGGCCAACCCGACCAGGCCGGCTTTGGCCGCGGCGTAGTGGGCTTCCAGTGGCTGTCCGAACATGCCGCCGGAAGAAGAGATGAAAACGAACCGGCCGTAGCCCGCCGCCTTCATCACCCGGTACGCGGGCTGGCTTAAATAAAATCCACCGTCCAGGTGCACGCTGAGCATGCGCCGCCAGTCGTCTTGCGACAGTACTTCGAAGGAAATGCTGTTAAAGATGCCCGCATTGCTCACTACCGCGTCGAGGCGGCCGAAACGGTCGACCGCCGTGTGAACGATCGCTTCTCCGCCCTCGGGGCGGTCGACCGAATCGTGAGATGCCACCGCCGTGCCGCCCGCGCGCTGGACCTGATCGACGACCTCGTCGGCAACGGTGGGGTCCGCGCCCTCACCGTGCATGGATCCGCCCAGATCGTTGACCACCACAGAGGCGCCGCGTCGCGCAAACTCAAGCGCGTACAGGCGCCCGAGGCCTCGACCCGCTCCAGTGACGATGACAACCTGACCGCTGAAGTCGATCATGCCGAGCTGCTCCTTTGTCCTTTGTGGGCCACAGACTGTGCGAGTTGGGCGCCGACTTCCGTGAGGTACCGATCCGGTCCGCCGAGGAATGTGTTCCAGCTCAGCAGGCGCTTGAGGTAGAGGTGCGCGTCGTGTTCCCAGCTGTAGCCGATGCCGCCGAAGACCTGGATGGCGGTATCGCCGACGGTGGCCAGCCGCCCCGCGAACGCCCTGGCCCGCACCGCCGCCAGGTGCCGCTCCTCCGCGTCCGCCGCGTCGGCCGCCCACAGCGCGTGGATAACGCCGCTGCGGGCCAGCTCGACGGTTTCGTACATGTCGACACACAGGTGCTGGACCGCCTGAAACGACCCTATGGGGTGGCCGAATTGGCGGCGCACCTTCGCGTAGTCGACGGCGAGGTCCAGGACCGTCCGCGCGGCGCCGAGCGCGTCGGCGGCGTTGGCGACCAGCAGGTCGTCGACGAGCGCCCCAAGCGCCTCTGGTGGCGCGCCGGCAAGGCGCTGCGCTGGCGCATGGTCGAGCGTGACGCGAAACTGCTCGCGGGTCTGGTCGATACCGCGCTCACGTGTCACAACAACATCGGACGAGGCCGTCTCCACAGCGAAAAGCCCTGCACCGTCGCGGTCTTCAGCCAGCACCAGCAGAACATCGGCCGCGGCGGCATCCGCCATGGCGTCAATCTCGCCGCGCAGCACCACGCCGTCACCCCGTCCGGTAGCCGCCGGCCGAGCGCCGCCGAGGGGGCTGACCGTCGCGACCGTGGAGCCGTCGGCGATCTCGGTGAAAAGTACTTCGGCCTCGGCCCGGAACCGTGTGAGGGCGCGAGTCGCGGCGACCGCGGTCGACAGCCACGGTCCGGGATACAGCGCGGCACCAAGCTCTTCGGCGACGATGCCGGCTTCGACCATGGTCATGCCGGCGCCGCTATACTCCTGCGGCACCAGCAGACCCGTGGTCTCGAGCTTGGCAAGACCCCGCCACACCAGCTCGGTCGTGCCCGTCGGATCCTCAAGCATTGGGCGCACATGGCCAGTAACCGTGGCCTTGTCGGCGAGAAAGCGCCGCACGGTGTCCCGCAGTGCCACCTGCTCGTCGGTCAGTTCGAGGTTCATCGGCGCGGCAACCCGAGGACGCGTTGTGCGGTGATGTTCTTGTTGATCTGCGTCGTGCCGCCCGCGATGGTGAGTGACCGCGACGTCAGCCGGTAGTCGGCCCACCGACCATTAGCGCCGCGCGGGCCGAGCAGGTCGAAGGCCAAAGCGGCGATGTCCTGCCCGATTTCGCCCCAGATCGTTTTCGCGAGGCTCGCCGAGCCGAGCGGGTCACCGCCATGCAGCATCGCTGAGATCGATCGCTGGCACAACACTTCGAGATACTTGATGCGCACGGCGATCTCACCGAGGCGCCGCAGCGTCACGGGGTCTTCGAGCATCCGGCCGTCGACTTCAACCACGGCAAGGTCGGTCACCAGGTCCTCCAGCCGCAACTGCATCTCGGTATAGAGGCGGGCCGCCCCAGCACGCTCGTGACTCAGCGTGGTGGTGGCGATCCGCCAGCCCTCGTTGAGCGGACCGAGCAGGGCGTCCACGGGCACCCGCACGTCGTTGAAGAACACTTCCGCGAAATCCGCGTCGCCGTTGAGCGTGACCAGCGGCCGGACCTCGATGCCGGGCAACGACATGTCGACGATCAGAGACGAAATGCCCTGGTGTTTCGGTGCGTCCGGATCGGTGCGCACATACAGCTGGCACCAGTCAGCTCGGTGCCCGAGTGAGGTCCAGATCTTCTGACCGGTGACGACGAAGTGGTCGCCGTCGCGCACGGCGCGGGTGCGCAGCGAGGCGAGGTCTGAGCCGGCGTCGGGCTCCGACATCCCCTGACACCAGATGTCGTCCGCCCGCAGCATGCGGGGGAGAAGCCTGCGCTTTTGCGACTCTGTTCCGTACTGCATGATGGACGGCGCGATGTTGTTCATCCCGATCACGTTGAACGGGACGGGCGCCCGGGCACGAGTGGTTTCCTCCGCGTACACCAGCTGCTCGAGCATCGTCGCTCCGCGACCGCCATACTCGCGGGGCCAGGAGACGGCGGCCCAGCCGGCGTCGGCCATCCTGCGGTTCCAGGTACGAAGCGTCTCGAATGCGGCGCTGTCGGTGTCCGGCCGTCGACCGGCAGCCGCCACGTCATCGGTCAGATTCGCGGCCAGCCACGCTCGCAGCTCCTTGCGGAACTGCTCCACCTCCGCCGGGTATGCGAAATCCACGTTCCCGTTACCGAACCTCACGCGATTGACTGCGGCCTATGCCGGACTTTACGTTGGAACAGATATTTGGTCAACCAAGTCACAGGCGTTGAATCTTGGCGAGCGACGACATAAATGCCCACGGCGTGCAGCGATTGAGCCTGCTTGCTTCAGCACTATCCGGCCGCACGCTGCGCGTGGCGCCGGTCGAGCGCGATGCGCCGCCGTGGACCGATGGCAGCACGATATTTGTCGACTCGGATACCACCACGCGTGACCAGCTTGAGACGCTTGCCGTGCAGGCGTCGCTGCTCGCGGCCGGCAGTCTGGAACCGAGCGTGTTGCGCAGGCTCACCCACCGCGAAGCATTGGCCAGGCGATATCTTGCCGTGGAAGGGCACCGGGCACTGGTCGCGAACGAGGACCTGTTGCCGCCAGTAGTGCGCTCGCTCATCGACCGCGACGTCGCTGCGCGCAGTGATTCGCCCGCCGCGTCGCTAGCTGTGGCGCTGAGCCGGCAGCCGATTGCCGACCCGCCAGAGGTCTTTGGTGCCATTCGTGCCCGAAATGTGTTGGCCGCAAAGAACCGTGCGCCGGTGGCGACGGACGAGCACCTGCCGCGGCGGCAGCAAAACCGGGCGTTGATCGACCTCAACGAAGACGACAACGACGACGCTGTCGACATCTTTTCCAGTCCCGTGGGTAGCGGGGGCGCGGTCGGCCGGTTGTTCCAGAAGATGCTGCGGGTGGTGCGCCGGCTCAGCGAGGGCGGTCCTCCGGGTGCGGACGCGCCAACCCACCGGATGCGCTCGGGGACGCATGGCGGCGGCAACGCAGTGGTCTCGACCGCCCATGCGGGCGCGTTCGAGGAGGACGCCGGCGAAGGGCACGGGACGAAATACCCCGAGTGGGATGTTCATCGACGGTGCTACCGGCCGAACTGGTGCACCGTCCGGGAGGTGACGCCGCCCCCGAAGGACGACACTTCGCTGGGCGTATCAGACGTATCAGACAGGTACCGATTGCGCCGACCACTCTCCCGCTTAGGGATGGGCCTGGACCGGTGCCACCGGCAGGTTCAGGGCGACGACATCGATATCGACGCTGCGGTCGAGGTGCGGGTGGAGGTGATGGCCGGGTCAGCACCCGACGAGGCCGTTTACCTCGACAGCCTTCGTCGCCTGCGTGATCTATCCGTGTTGCTCCTGCTCGACGTGTCCGGCTCCGTCGCCGAGCCCGGGACGATCGGCCAGACCGTCCACGAGCAACAGCGGGCAGCCGCCGCCGCACTGACGGTCGCTCTGCACGATCTCGGGGATCGGGTGGCGCTTTACGCTTTTCACTCGCGGGGGCGATCCGCCGTTCACTTGATGCCAGTGAAGCGCTTCGACGACGAGCTCGACGCCCTGGTGATGCGGCGTCTCAGCGGCCTTATACCCGGCGCCTACTCAAGACTCGGTGCGGCGATCCGCCATAGCGCGACGTTATTGGAGCGCCAGGGCGGCACGACGCGGCGGTTGCTTGTGGTGCTGTCCGACGGGTTGGCGTACGACCATGGCTACGAACGCGTCTACGGCGCAGCCGATGCGCACCGGGCGCTTGCCGAGGCCCGCCGCTGGGGCATTGGCTGCCTGTGTCTGACCATCGGCGCGGGCACCAACGTTGAGGATCTACAGGGCGTATTCGGCAGTGCCGCCCATGCGACGATCCCGCGGCTCGAGCAACTCAGCCGGGTGATCGGCCCGCTATTTCGATCGGCGCTGCGCTCGGCCGAGGTTCGCCGGCGAGTGCCATCACCAAGACGCCTGGGGCCCTACGCCTGGTCCGATGCCAAACCGGGCGTGAGGAGAAGATGACGATGCCTGGTTCAGAGACCCGCCCGTACTACCTGCCGGTCGGCAACGAGGAACATGTGTTCAAAGCGGCGTTCCGGCAAGGATTGTCGGTTGTGCTCAAGGGCCCCACGGGATGCGGAAAGACGCGCTTCGTCGAGGCCATGGCCTACGACCTGCAGTGCCCCCTCATCACCGTCGCCTGTCATGACGACCTGACCACTGCCGATCTGGTGGGACGGTTCCTGCTGCGAGGCGGCGACACAGAATGGGTCGACGGCCCGCTGACACGGGCGGTGCGGGAGGGCGCCATTTGCTATCTGGATGAAGTCGTCGAAGCCCGCCAAGACACCACAGTCGTCCTGCATCCGCTGGCCGACCATCGCCGCCAGCTTCCCATCGAACGGCTGGGCATCACCCTCGACGCCGTGCCAGGTTTCTGCTTGGTGGTGTCCTACAACCCCGGATATCAAAGCGTTCTCAAGGATCTCAAGGACTCGACGCGCCAACGGATGGTGGCGATCGAATTCGGATTTCCGGCACCGGACGTCGAGGAGAAGATCGTCGCTGTGGAGGCAGGCGTCGACCACGAGATGGCGGCCCAGCTGGTGCGAATCGGTCAGGCGATCCGACGCCTCGAGACGGCGGGGCTGCGCGAGGTGGCGTCTACGAGGGTGCTGATTGCGGCCGGGCGACTCATCGCCGAAGAGCTAAGCCCACGCGAGGCCGCCCGCGCCGCCATTGTCGGGCCGCTCACCGACGATTCGATCGTGACCGAGGGGCTGGTGGAGCTGATCGACGCGTACCTGGCCGACCAGACCAGCTGGCCCCGGTGATTGACCGTCAAGGTGGGTGACGCTAGGGTTCTGAACAAATATTAGGTCGGTCCGGCGGGCGGGGCGGACAGCCGCACCAATGGAGGTGATATGTCCTACGAGAGCACCGCGGAGCCGATCAAAATCGGCTACCTGTTCGATTTTTTGCTGCCGGAAGCCTACCCGCAGGAGATGCGGGATGACCTGACCCAGCCGTTCGATCTGGTGTTCAGTGAGGGTTTGCGGCAGGGAATCATCGACCGTTCCGTCGAGATCGTGTATCGGGAGGTTGAGGGTCTGCCGAAGGGAACGGTCAAGGCGGTGATCGATGCCTACGGTGAACTTGTCGACGAAGGCTGCCTCGTGGTGTTTGGCCCGCACATCACGGAGAATGCGGTGCCGACACGTGAGGCGATCGAGGAGCGATTCCGGGTTCCGGCAATCAACGTATGTGGTAGCGACGACTGGTTGGGCGAGTGGACCTTCGCGTTTCCGCAGGGATCGATGACGGACGAACCGATATTCTGGTCCGACCTGCTCGCCAAGGGTGGGCACACGGAGGTTGGAGTTTTAGTCGAGCAATCGCTGGTGGGCGAAAGCTACCTGAAGAACTTTCGAAACGCCAGCCGTCGCAAGGGCATTCGGATCGTAGCGGAGGCGTCGATCGCGCAGACGGCAGAGGACATCAACGATGCCGTACGCAGCTTGTATGAAGCGAAGGCGCAAGCGATTGTGCACTGCGGTTTCGGCTTCGGCATTGTCTTTATTAACCCCGCCCTCGAGTCGCTGAACTGGGATCCATCACGGTTCACCAGTACCGCGTTTCAGAACGCGTGGATCAATCCCGTGCTGTGGAACGCGTTCCTGGGATGGACCGGTGTCGACCAGTACGACGAGGGCAACTCCGTAGGCCAGCGTTTCCTGGACGAATACCAGGCGACATACGGGCGGCGACCACAGTACTGTGTGCCGGTGGTGAACCGCGACGTTGCCACCACGCTGCTGCGTGCATTCACCGACGCCCATCCGTTGAGCCCCCGCGGCGTCAAGGAGGCCCTCCAACGGGTAAAGATGTTGCCTGCCGCCGCCGGCGCACCTGGCACCAGGGTCTCGTTCGGAAAATGGACCCGCCGGGCGTGGATGGGCGCCGGCTACCTGGTCGCCCGAACGCTGGACCCCGACGGCGTCAACTCCCATCTCGTCGACCGCTTCGGTGAGGAATAACGATGACCACCGAGCAGACAACGCCGTCTACCTCGAGTCCGGTTGCCGGAACCCAGAAGCGGCCGCTGATAACCGCACTATGGCTCACCGTCGCGCTCGCCGTGCTGGCCGTCATCGCGTACTACGCGCGCACCGGCGCTGTCTCGGATCGGATCCGCAATCCGGAGGTCACCGGTGCCCCGCGCCCGGTGCGGCCGCTGTTGGGCTACTCGCATTGGCTCGGGCTCCACCAGACCTTCACGATCGTCACGATGGTCGCGATCATCGTGGCGTTCGCGGTGGCGTGGCGGCGGCACCCGCGTCACCCTGTCTTGCTAATGGCGATCGTAACAACGTTGATCGTCTGGCAGGACCCGATCATGAACTGGGCGCCCTACGCGGTTTACAACCCGCAACTGTGGCACTGGCCCGAAGACTGGCCCTTGGTGTCACTATCGCCGACGGTCGAGCCGTTCGTCGTCATCGGGTACGTGATGTTTTATCTGGGCCCCTACTTCCCGGGGATCTGGATCCTGCGTCGCATCCAGGCTCGTCGGCCTGTCGACTCGTTCGTGTGGCGGCACCCCTTGATAAGTTTGGCGGGGCTGATCTTCGTGATCGGGTTCATCCTCGACGCTTTCCTGGAGATCACGCTGGTCCGCACCGGGATGTACATCTATTCGCAAGTGATCCCGTGGCTTTCGGTGTTCCCCGGTAAGCCGTGGCAGTTCCCGTTGATCTACGAGTCTTCCCTCGTCACGCTGGTGATGATCCCCGCGGGCGTGTTGTTGTACCGCGACGACACCGGCCGTACGGTGGCCGAAAAACTGGGCCAACGGGTCCGAATTTTCGCCGGCCGCACGACCCTAGGCATGTTCGTGGTGATGCTTGTCATCATCAACGCCGCTTACTTCGGATACGGGCTGGGTTTCGCCGTCGTCAAATTGACACGGACCGCCACCTCCGTAGCGTGCCCGTGGCCCTACCCGGAGGCGAAAGTCTATGACCCCCAGAGCTTTTATGAGAAGAACGGCCAGCCCGGGCCGTACTCTGTCGGCATCTGGTCGACCTGGATGAGCGCCCAGCCACATGGACGTCCGCACGTGCGACTACGGGCAAACGGGGGACGGTGTGCGCCCGGCCACGACTGAGCGACGCAGCGTCGTCATCACCGGCGCATCCCGCGGACTCGGTTTCGCATCGGCAGTCCACCTCTATAGCCAAGGTTGGCGCGTCGTCGGGGCCATGCGTTCACCCCAGGCCGGACTCGAGAAGCTGCGGGCGGCGACCGGTGCGCGCCATGATGATTCGGGGTTGCTCACTGTCCCACTGGATCTGACGGATTCGGCATCGGTGGAGGCTGCCGGCAAGGCGATCCAGGAAGCCGTCGGGGCCCCCCATGTGCTCCTGCACAATGCGGGGATTTCCGCGGCCGGGATGGTGGAGGAGGTGCCCATCGACCTGTGGGAGCGGATGTTCGCGACCCACGTGTTCGGGCCGGTGCTGCTGACCAAGGCGTTGCTGCCGTCGATGCGAGCCGCCGGCCGCGGGCGGATCGTCTTGATCTCGAGTCAGGGCGGTGTGCGCGGCGTGCCCGAGATCGCGGCGTACTCCGCCGCCAAGGGGGCCCTGGAGCGGTGGGGCGAGTCGATGGCGGGTGAGATCGCCCCGTTCGGTCTCGGGGTCACCATTGTGGTGGCCGGCACGTTCGACACCGACATCATCACCGACGCGGGAACGTCGGACTACCGCGACTTCAGCGGTCCCTACGCCGCCCACCACTCGAAGATCGACCGCCGAGGTCGCTTCGCGATGCGGTTTGCGCGGCCACCCGAACGTTTCGCCCGGGGGCTGGCCAAGGTGCTCAACGAGCAGGCCCCTTTCGCCCGGCACGCGGTGGGCATCGATGCCCGAATGTTATTGTTCGCCAATCGTCTTCTGCCGGACCGGGTCCTGCACCGGGTGATCCGCCTGGCGATGGGCCTGCCGCGTCACGGCGCCCTGCGGTACGTCCCCGACAACTCCCCATCTAAGGAGAGCATGCATGATGTCTGATACTGCGAAGGTTCGTTTCGAGTCGCGAATGATGATCGACGGCAAGCTCGTCGAGGGCCAGGCCGGCACCTTCACCAACATCAACCCGGCCACCGAGGAGGTGCTCGGCGAAGTCGCCGATGCGTCGAAGGCGGATATGCACCGCGCCATCGATGCCGCGCGGCGAGCGTTCGACGAGACCGACTGGTCGACCGACCGTGCGTTCCGCAAACGTTGCCTGGAGCAGTTCCAGGACGCGCTGGACGCCGAGCGGGAAGCGCTGCGCGAGGAGCTCATCCTCGAAGCCGGCAGTCCGCGCGCGATCACGTACGGCCCACAACTCGACGCCCCGCTGGCCGATGCGCTCAGATTCCCGATCAAACTCATCGACGAGTACCCGTGGGAAACCGATCTCGGCGACACGATGGTTTCGCTGACCGGTCAGATGACGACGCGGAAGGTTTGGCGTGAGCCGGTTGGAGTCGTCGGCGCGATCGTGCCGTGGAACTTCCCGTTTGAGGTCAGCATCCACAAGCTCGCCCAGGCGCTGGCGACCGGCAATACGGTCGTGCTCAAACCGGCGCCGGACACCCCGTTCAACGCGACACGGCTGGGGCGCCTGATCGCCGAATCCACCGACATTCCAGCGGGGGTGGTCAATGTCGTCACCGCATCCGACCACTTGGTGGGGGAGGAGCTTACGCTCTCGCCCAAGGTCGATCTGGTCTCCTTCACCGGCTCGACAGCCGTCGGCAAGCGGATCATGGAGAAGGGCGCGGCGACGATGAAGCGCCTGTTCCTTGAGCTGGGCGGCAAGTCGGCCACTATCGTGCTGGACGACGCCGATTTCGCGTTGGCGTGTGCGATCGGGATCGCGCCGTGCATGCACGCCGGGCAGGGCTGCGCCAACCCAACACGTCTGTTATTACCGCGATCTCGCTACGGCGAGGGTGTGGCGATCCTCAAAGGAATGTATGAGAACGTCGCCCCCGGGGACCCGCAGGACCCCGCCACACTGTGCGGGCCGGTGATCTCGGACAAGCAACGCACACGGGTGCGCGGCTACATCGCCAAGGGCATCGACGAGGGCGCCACCTGCCTGGTCGGTGGGACGGAGGCGCCCGCCGGGTTCGACAAGGGATTCTGGGTGCTGCCAACGCTTTTCGTCGACGTCGACAACTCGATGACGATCGCGCAGGAGGAGATTTTCGGGCCGGTCCTCGCGGTCATCCCGTTCGAGGACGAGGAGGACGTCATCCGCATCGCCAACGACAGCGCGTACGGATTAGGGGGCAACGTGATGTCGGGTTCCCTGGAGCACTCGCTCGCGGTCGCGCGCCGGCTGCGGGCCGGCTTCATCGGTGTCCAAGGTGCCGCTCCCTATGGCGCTGATACTCCGTTCGGCGGCTACAAGGCCAGCGGCGTCGGCCGCCAGAACGGCGTCGCCGGGTTCGACCAATACACCCAGATCAAATCGGTGGGCTATCCCGCCAGCTGAAGGAGAGACACCGGAGTGGACCTGTTTGACGATCTCGAGGACTTCGGGAAGTTCGATGATGTGGTTTCCGGCGATGTCCGGGACCCATACAGCGGGCTGGCCCTAATGAGGCGCGAACAACCAGTGCAACGCCTGGACACGTCGACCATGCCGCACGAAGAGTCCAAGCCCGTCTTCATGGTCTACCGCCACGAAGAGGTGCAGCAGATGCTGCGCGACAACGAGACGTTCTCATCCGCGATCATCATCGACGCATTCGGTGACGCCCTGGGCAAGCACGTCATGCTCGGGATGGACGAGCCTGGGCACGGCCGCCACCGCGCTCTGGTCTCCAAGGCCTTTTCGCAGAAGGCGTTGGCGCGTTGGGAGCACGAGCTGGTCGGGCATGTGGGAAACCAGCTGATCGACCAGTTCGCCGACCGGGGGCGCGCCGATCTGCGGAGCGAATTCACGTTCCCGTACCCCACCCAGATCATTGCCGGCCTCCTTGGTTTGCCGCGCAAGGACTATCCGCAATTTCAGCGCTGGTCGGTCGCGTTGCTGAGCATCATTTTCAACCGCGAGCGGGGACTCGCCGCGTCAGAGGTATTGCGGGAGTACTTCATCCCGATCCTCGCCGCCCGGAGACAGGGGCCCCGTGACGACCTGATCAGCGGCCTCGCTCAAGCGGAGATCGATGGGGAGATGCTTTCCGACGAGGAGATCTTCTCCTTCTTGCGGCTGCTGCTGCCTGCCGGTGTCGAGACCACGTATCGCTCGCTGGGGAACCTGCTGTTCGCGCTGCTGTCCAACCCCGATCAGCTCGACGTTGTCCGTTCCGATCGGTCGCTCATTCCACAGGCGATCGAGGAGGCGGTGCGCTGGGAGCCGCCGCTGCTCACGATCACCCGCGTGACCACCCGCGACACCGAGCTAGGGGGTGTGCCGATCCCTGCCGGCTCGGCGGTCATGCCGGTGCTGGGCGCGGCCAACCGGCAAGAGGACCGGTATCCGGACCCCGATCGCTTCGACATCTTCCGCTCGGCAAGAGCCCACATCGGTTTCGGCCACGGTGTGCATGTCTGTCTCGGAATGCATCTGGCCCGGCTCGAGATGCGGGTAGCGCTCAACCTGCTGTTCGACCGCCTGCCCAACCTCCACCTGGATCCCGACCGCGACGATCCGCACATCCGAGGGCAGGTCTTCCGGTCGCCGACATCGCTGCCTGTCCTGTTCGAAGCGGCGGCAGGCTAGGCCACGACGGAGAGTCTCGGTTCTGCGGGCATTTCGCCTGGCGCACGCATTTCTGCTTGCACACAACAAAGCCGTCCGGGCAAGTGCTCCGTTACCGTGTTTCCGTGACAAAGGCGCGTTGGCGTCCGGATCGCAGCGTCGACCGCGGGTGTAGTCCGGCGAGGACAGCCGCGCGAGCGCATCGAACAAGCGCGCGCAGGTTGTCGATTCAATACGCGGCCAGGCTGGCATGTGCGCACCTGCTTGCCGTCGCCGATGCCTCCGCGATCGTGATCCCGCTCCGCGGCCAGATAGCGAGCGAAGTACACCCCTACGTCGCCGCGAAGAACGTGATAACCGTGGTGATGATCGTTGTTCTGGGAAGCGTTGCCGTGGCACTAGGCGACGTGGTGAACCTTGCTCCGGTACTGCGGTGGTTTGTTGTAGGACAGCAACCGGGTCCAGATCAACGACAGGCGGCGATGAGACTCGTCAGCCGACAGTCGATGATCCTGGCGGCGACGTGGGCCGTAAGCGGCGTGATCTTCATCTTGCTGAACCTCGGTGGTGGTGCCGTTCTTGCGGTCGCAACCCTATTGGCTGTCGTATTCGGTGGCACTGCCGCAGCAAGCATAGGTCTTCTGCTCACCCACGTCCTCTTCGCCCCATCCTGGCGGTCGCTGCACAGGGTGCTGAGGGCGGTCTGACGGTACCCGGCGTGCTAGCACGACTTGTAGGCATGTGGTTAGTCGGTAGCGCCCTGCCATGCGCAGCGATCGCGGTTCTCGTTTTCATTCGGTCGAACGGTTGGATCATTCAGAAGACCGCATCCGTGGAGATCCCTGTCCTGGTGATAACGCTTGCCGCAGTGCTGGTGGGACTTCCGGCGATGATCCTGACATCCCGATCGATCTCGGATCCGATACGTGAGGTCGTCGACGCGATGGCGCAGGTCGAACATGGCCGAATCAACAGCTTCGTCGGTGTATATGAGCGCTCCGAAATCGGGTGCCTGCAAAGCGGATTCAATCGGATGGTCGCTGCGATCGCCGAACGTGACCGGTTACATGACCTGTTTGGGCGCCACGTCGGGCCAGACGTAGCCCGTCGGGCCCTCGAAGAGGGCGCATCGCTATCGGGAGACGTACGAGAGGTGGCCGTCCTTTTCATCGACTTAGTGGGCTCGACACGGTTGGCGGCGAGCCGCCCGCCACAAGAGGTCGCCGAGGTACTCAACGACTTCTTCCGGATCGTTGTCGGCGCCGTTGATGACCAACACGGGCTGATCAATAAGTTCCAAGGTGACGCCGCGCTGGCTGTCTTCGGGGCACCGCTGCCCACACGCGGAGCGGCATCAGCGGCGTTGGTAACTGCACGTACCTTGCGCAGCCACCTGCGTCGGCTACCCGTGGTCGACTTTGGGATAGGCGTTTCGGCGGGCCCAGTCTTTGCCGGGAACGTCGGCGCCGAAAATCGCTACGAGTACAAGGTAATTGGTGATGCCGTTAACGAGGCCGCGCGGCTGGCCGATCTCGCTAAGACCTTGGATCGACGGGTCGTGTGCTCGGCCGCCGCGATAGACCGGCGCCGATGCGGCCGAGCGCCAGTACTGGGCTTCACATGGTGATGCGGTCCTGCGCGGCCGCTCCGAATCCACTCATGTCTGGATACCAGCGGGTACTTCGACCTGAAATAGTCGCCGCGCGGCGTTGCGCGTGACCGAGGCGTTGATCAGTCGGATAGCCGGTGATGCAATACTCGCAATCCGGGTCCGTCGAGCATAGGGAGCAGTGCGGCGCAGCCGCTGGCGGCCATCATTAAGGCGGCCACCGGTCCACGGATTTCAGCTCCTCCACCCCAAATCCGATCAATGTCGATGGCGCAATGAGATCCCCCGCAGTCGGCCCCACGGCACGAAGCCGAACGGCCATGGCCCCGTTAGGAAATCAAGAGCGAGCGCTGTCCGCTGCGAGTCGGGCTCGAACGGCAGACCAAGCGGAATCCTGATGTCGCGGACGCCTCGACGCGGTCATCAACAACGCCGGCATCCACGACCCCGGCGCGTTCGACGCCCTGTGCGTCGAGCAGTTTCGCAATATGATCGACGCCCACTACTTCGGGACAGTCTTCATCACCCGGGCCGCATGGCCGCACTTCGTGAAGGCCGGCTACGGCCGCATCGTCAACACGGTGTCCGAGGCCATGCTTGGCGCCATCCCCGAGCTGACGAGTTACGGCGCCGCCAAGGGAGAGGTCTTCGGTCTCACCCGCAACTTGGCCACCGAGGGGCTCGGGCACGGCATTCGGGTCAACGCGATTGCGCCGCCGGCCTATACCCGTATGTCGGCGTCACACTCGGAGCAGCTATCGGCGGTTCTGTCCATGCCCAAGGAGGTCATTGAGCAGATCAATGCCAGCATGCCTGCGGAACTCTGTGCGCTCGCCGCCGCGTTCCTCGCGCACGAATCGTGCCCGCTCAACGGCGAGGTCCTGCAGATCGGGATGGGCACGGTCGCCTGCATCGCCGTCGTCTATTCGCGAGGGCTGTCCAAGTCGACTCTCACCGCGGAAGATATCGCGGAAAACCTCGAGGCCATCATGGGCGTCAGTGCCGCTCGCGTGACCGACACTACGGCGATCGCCCAATGACGGCCAGTTCGCCGCACACGGCCCAGTTGACCTAATATTTGTTCGGAGCCTACATTACGACTATAGCCGCAGCCGATGGACGCCGGAGTGGATGACGACGGTCGCGCGAATGTCAGGAGGCCGTAGTGAGCGATTTCGAATCGGTCGACTTCTTCACCGACGAGTCCCTCATCCCTGATCCGTATCAGTACTTCGACTATCTGCGCTCCAAGTGCCCGATAATGCCCGATTCCCGCCACGGAGTGGTGGCCCTCACCGGGCACAACGACGCTCTCGCGGTGTACAAAGACCCGGCATTCTCGTCGTGCGTCTCCGTCGCAGGGCCGTTTTCGGGGCTTCCCTTCAAACCCGAAGGCGACGACATCGGTGCTTTGATCGAAGAGCATCGCTCGCGGATCCCGATGAGCGAACACATCGTCACCCAAGATCCCCCCGAGCACACCCGGACTCGGGGGCTGCTGAGCCGATTGCTGACCCCAAGCGGCTCAAGGAAAACGAAGACTTCGTGGGGGAGCTGGCCGATCAGCAGCTTGACGAGTTTGTGTCCCGTGGCAAGTGTGAGTTCCTGGAAGACTACGCGAGGCCCTTCACCGGTCTGGTAATCGCCGACCTGCTCGGAATCCCGGCGGAGGATCACGAGGAGTTTCGAGACGTCTTCTCGGGCCAGTTCGTGGGTGCAGTCGAAGACGATACGCTGACGCGCGCGCATAATCCGCTGGAGTGGCTCGACGAAAGATTCTTCGCCTATGTCACCGACCGCCGAAAAGAGCTGCGGGGGGACGTGCTGACCGAGCTGGCCGAGGCGAAATACCCCGACGGATCGACTCCTGAGGTCATCGAAGTCGTCCGTCTCGCGACGTTCCTGTTCGCGGCCGGACAGGAAACCACCACGAAGCTGCTCAGCTTCGGGATGCGGGTGATCGCCGAACGTCCTGACATCCAAAGGTTGCTGCGCGAGGACCACGACCGCATTCCCGCCTTCATCGAGGAGACACTACGGACGGAAAGCCCGGTCAAGTCCCACTTCCGCATGGCACGCACCTCGACGTCCATCGGTGAAGTCGAGATTCCCGCCGGATGCACGGTGATGCTCCTGCCGGGGGCGAGCAACCGGGATGCGCGGAAGTTCGAGGACCCCAACGAGTTCCGCCTAGACCGCCCCAACGTGCGCGAGCATGTGGCGTTCGGACGGGGCAACCACTCCTGCCCCGGCGCCCCGCTCGCTCGATCGGAGGGACGGATCTCACTTAACCGGATTCTCGACCGGATATCGGATATCACCATTTGCGAGGCGGCGCACGGTCCAGGCGACGCACGCCGTTACACCTGCGAACCGACCTGGCAGATGCGGGGTCTGACCGAACTGCATCTTGAATTCACCCCGGTCCGGTGATACACGTTGCCGCAGGCTGTGGCACGTTGGGTGGCAGGGGGCCCGTACTAACAGAACGGACTCGAGGTGGTTCAGGGACAGAACGGATTCGCTGCGGTGACCGTGGCAGCGCTAATGGCCGTTGGCCTCACCGCGTGTTCTTCGCAGCCGCACACCGTGGCCGTCGGTACAGCATGGGTCAAGATCAATGGAATCGAAGCCATTAAGACTGAACCATCCCGATTCTGATGCGCACTTCCTTTTGAGGGAAGGAAGATGGCGCGATGCCAAACAAGCGGTTCGACGAGCACACCAAGGCCAAGGCGGTCCGGCTGGTCCGCGAGCACGCCGACGACTACGACTCGGAGTGGGCAGCGATGCGCGCGATCTCGTCCCGGCTGGGAATGACTGCGGAGACGCTGCGCAAGTGGGTGCGCCAGGCCGAGGTTGATGCCGGTGAGGCGGCAGGCGTGCCGAGCGAGACCGCCCGCGAGCTGCGTGAGTTGCGCCGAAAGAATCGCGAGCTGGAGGCAACGATCGAAATCCTCAAGGCCGCAACGAGTTTCTTCGCGCGGGAGTGCGACCTGCTACGCCGCTGATCTGCGAATTCATCGACGAGCATAAGGAGCGGTTCGGGGTCGCACCGATCTGCCGAGCACTCGTTGTGCACGGCGTGCAGATCGCCCCGCGCACCTACTGGGCGCACCGGCCGGCCGCGCCGTCGAAGCGGACGCTGTGGGACACCACCATCACCGAGATCCTTGCCGGCATCTACGAACCCGACAGTCAGGGCCGGTGGCCGCCGGAGTCGCTATACGGCAGCCTGAAGATGTGGGCGCATCTGCAACGCTCGGGCATCCCAGTCGCGCGCTGCACAGTGGAGCGGATCATGAGGGCCAATGGGTGGCGTGGGGCAGCCCGCGCCCGCAACGTGCGCACCACCGTCGCCGATCCAGCCGTCACCCGGGCACCCGACCTGGTGGATCGGCGGTTCCGGGTCGACGCGCCGAATCGGCTGCTGGTTGCGGACTTCACCCACGTCCGGATGGCCAACGGCGGGTTCGGTTACACCGCGTTCGTGATCGACGCCTACGCCGGGTTGATCCCCGGGTGGGAATGCTCGCTGTCGAAGGAGACCGCGTTCGTCGAACGCGCGATTCGAATGGCGGCCGCCCGCCAAGGGCGGGAGGGGCATCCGCTGCACGACGCGATCCATCATTCGGATGCCGGATCCAATACACTGCAATGCATTTCACTAATACGCTGATGCTGGCCGGGCTGATCCCATCGATCGGTAGCGTCGGAGATGTCGAGCACGGTGTTTGCGTCGCCGGTCGTGGCGATCGCACCCACGTAGCCGTCCGGACCGATCAGGAATGTGGTTGGCCCGGTAACGCCATATGCAGCGCGTGTGGTGTTGCCCTTGTCCCTGAGCGCACCTTGGGCCCGGTCGTCGATCACCCAGGTGCGCACCTCGCTGCCGTGCAGTTGGGTTGGCGCATTGCCGGTGTCAGTGTCGGCGAACGCCAAAACAGTCCATTGGGGCCCGCGTCGGGCCAGGTCGCAGGCCAGCGCGAGGCCGGTCGGGCCGGCTCCAGCGATGAGCACGTCCGTGCGGGCCGATGTAGTCATGATCTTTCTCCTCAGTTATCGCAATAATTCTTGCGATAACTATGCCAGCCGCCGTTGACACTAATCGCAAGCGTTCTTGCGTTAAGATTGGGCGGTGGCCAACCTTGAGCCTGGCGCGGCGCCTGTACGCCGTCGGACCGGTGGCCGCAGCGCCCGGATTCGCGCGGCCGTGCTCGACGCGACGGTCGACGCGCTGGTCGCGCACGGCATCGATCAGGTGAGCATCGCTGACATCGCGGCCAAGGCAGGCGTACATGAGACCTCGATCTACCGGCGGTGGGGCACCAGAGAGACGTTGATCACTGACGCGCTGTTCGCCCGCACCCAACACGACCTGCCGATTCCTGATACCGGCTCACTCCGCGGCGATCTCATCGCCGCGGCCCGGTCCCTCGCCGAACTGCTGTCGAGTCCGATCGGCGCCCTCTTCGCCCGAGCGAGCGCGCTCACCGTGGACGATCCCGAACTAGCGGCCACCCGGGACCGGTATTGGGCATCTCGGTTCGCGTTCGCCGACACCGTCGTTCGTCGCGCGGTCGAACGGGGCGAGCTGCCGCCTGGCGTCCAACCGCGCCCGGCAACGGACATGCTGGCCGGGGCTCTGCATATGCGGGCAATGCTCACCCACGAACCCCTCGAGCCGGATCTGCCCGAGCGCCTGGCCGACGCGGTGTTGTTCGGGCTGCACGGACCGGCCGCACGATAGCCGTTGTCGCTCGCGTTCGCACGATCGGTTGGATATCTGGGCACAGACGCGGGCCGCGGCCGGGGTTACCGCGTCACCGCCGATGATCCGGCACCAGATCGCGGTGCGACCCGCGCGGCCAGCGTGTGATTTGGGCGCGGTCACAGAGCGTTGAACTGTGGACCTCGTCACCCATGTGTGACGACCAGCGTGTTGAATTCCAAACCCCGTGCAGCCCGCCAGATCGGAGCGTTGATTCGCCGGTTGGAACGTAATGACCATCGGCGCTTTAGTTCCGACCGATTCGCGGGGGGCCAGTCAGAAGCGCCTACTACGATGCTGACCACCAGACAGCACACCGATCACACGTACCGAGGTACGCATCAAACCCGGGATGCCTCACGAAAGTTGATGTGGCGATTGCTGAGTTGGGAACGGATTTGGGAACAGAACATCGTGAAAACGATGCGCACAAGCGGGACATGGTGGAACAGGCTGGACGGCTCAACGTCCGTTGACCTGCAGCTATGAGACCGACCGCAATGGGGGAGACCGCGACCGGTTAGCTCATAACCTAGCGATAGCCAGTCGCCACTCGATCACGCCGCGTACGGCTTTGGAACAGAAGCCCGAGCCGGTTCAGCAGCGGTTGATGCGCTGACGCTGTTAGGTTGCCGTCGATGCGCAATCAGACACAACGGGAAGGGCACAGGTGGCAGACAGCTGGGGTTCTGTTCTGACCGAGTTGGTCCCGCTGGCACTGGTGATTACGCTGTCGCCGCTGTCGGTCATTCCGGCGGTCCTCGTCCTGCACACCGCCCGTCCCAGGCCGACGAGCCTTGCTTTCCTGGCGGGTTGGGTGTTGGGGCTGACCGCGCTCACGGCGGCGTTCGTCGGGTTGTCCGACCTGGTGGGCGGCGGCCGGGACAGCCCGCCGCGGTGGGCATCGTGGCTGCGCATCGTGGTCGGCGCGGCTCTCATCGTGTTCGGGGTATGGCGCTGGCTCACTCGGCACCGCTCCGCGCATTCGCCAGCTTGGCTGCGGGCGATCAGCAACATCTCGCCGGCACGGGCCGGCGGTGTGGGGGCGTTGCTCGCGGTCGTCAATCCCAAAGTGCTCTTCATTTGTCTCGCATCGGGCTTGGCGATCGGCACCGCGGGTCTGGGAACCGGGGCTGCCTGGGCCGCACTCGTTGTCTTTGTGCTGATCGCCGCGTCGTCGGTGGCGGTGCCGGTGTTGGGCTATGCGGCCGCTGGCGATCGCCTGGATGGGCCGCTGGCTCGACTCAAGGACTGGCCTGGAGCGACACAATGCCGCGCTGGTGGCGGTTGGTAGTCCAAAAATGAGAAGACGACCCTGTGATCTGCTCCCCGTTACCCGAGTTCGACGCCAGAGTCGAGGAATACGTGAGGCGCGCCCTCGAAAATGAGCGCCTCGACGCCGACCCGCGCCCGGTGAGACGTGGCTAAGAAAGTTGGAGACCCGGGGTCAGCGACGCACGGGGCCGATGAACCCCTCCCGGTCGGGAACCCATGCTGCAGGTTTGCACTGACGACCGTGGACGAGGACGGCCGCGACATGCCGATCGGGCGTTCGCTAGCCGCGCACCCGCGCCGGGCCGTTGAACAGGCTGGCACCCCTCGGCCAGCACCGGCCCGTACGAGACGGCGCCGCACTCGCTGCGCCACGCCAGATGCCGGCCGCATGAGCACGCGATCGTGCCGACCAGCACGTGCCCAGGCCGTAGCCGGTGGCCCACGAAGAGACGCTAACGGAGTAAGACCACCAACACGGCGGACGCGACTCGGATCGGAGTTCGCTCCCTGGGAGGAGTCTGCGCGGCTGCGGTAGCGCCTCACAGCCGGCCGAGCAGTTCGGCCTTCTTCGCGGCGAACTCCTCATCGGAGAGGATGCCGCGCTGATGCAGACCGGCCAGCGACTCGATGGCCGCGACGATGGCCGCGGGATCCCCGGACGCGCCGGAAGCAGGCTCGGGTGCCTGCGTCTGAGAGTGCCTGCCCTCCGCGCCCGAAAACATAGGTGCGAATTGCGGTGCCGGGCCGGACTGGTACTGCGACTGGTACTGCGGGGCAACTGGCGACTGGTACTGCGGGGCGGGTGCCGCGGCAGGAGTTTCGGCCACCCGCTGCGCACCGAGCTCGGGCAGGCTCGATACACCGAAGGTGCCCAACTGGCTGGTAAAGCTCACCGAGCCGAATGCGCCGCCCTGCTGCTGTTGTTGCACGCCACCGATACGATGCTCGCCGGTGTCAAAAACCTTTGTGACACCGTTGATCTGGATCGCCAGCCGCCGGGTACCCGGGAAGATGGCGTAGCGCACATCATTCTGCCCGCCCGCCGCGCTCGGAACGCCGAGGTTGGCCGGCCACCAGTTGGCCGAGGTGAACATCGAGGGGGGAAACACCGAGGTGGTGGCAAGCAGTTGGGCCAACTCGCTGCACAGCGCATCGACGCGCGCCTTGAGCGCGTTGTCGAACATGTTGCCGCCGACCATCGTCATTCCGCCCTGCATCCATTGCCCGGACCCGCCGAGCTCGGGGATCGAGAACTGGGCCATGGTGCCGCCACCGGCGTGGATGGCAAACAGCATGGCCAGCACCGCCTCGCGGGAGAGCCCGTGGCGCCGGGCGATGTCGGCGATGGCGGTTTCGACTTCGGGGGTAACCGTTGCCTTCATAGTCGTGAATCTTTCGTCGTCATACCGATTCAAGACTACGCAAGCCAGGTGAGGATGTGTATCGGAAGACTCGAGTACGTCATCGCGAACCCACCCCCGGGTCTGGTTATTTTGAGGCGCGTTCAGCCTGGCACCCCCGCGGCGAAAGCGAGCCACTCATGCGGCGAGGCACCACGCGCGCGCAGGCAAGACAAGATAGGCGCTTGTTGTCATCCGGCGTGGGGCCCCATGGCCCTAGGTCACGTAACGTAAGCAAATGCTTGAGGATATTGGCGAATGGGGCTACTACGGCGGCCTGGGCTCGGCACAGCCCGCCGTCGGCGCTCAGCGGTTAGACGGCGCTGAGGCAGTGCGGTTGCTGGCCAGCGTCGGCTATGGGGCGGGTCGTATTTACTCCCAACGCACTCCTGGCGATCCGTCCGGTTAATCATCTGGTGGACGAAGGGCCGAATAATTATCCGGTGGCTGCCCAGAAACGTGACGTAGTCCGCGTCGGGGCTGAACACGCTGGCGTAAGCCTCGGGATCCCCAGCGTTCCAGCCCTTGATCTGGCGATCAAGCAATTGTCGGATGGCTTCTTCGTCGGCGCGCTAGTCGTTCGGGCTCATCACACCGCTTTCCCTGCCTTGGAACGAGGACACACAAATCTAACACGATACTAAGAAAAATAAGACAAGGTTAAGGGGCTGTCTTCGGGCGTTGCCGAGCTTGTCTCAGATCTACTGAGTTGTGAACCACCGCTGGCGCGTCGCGAATGCCTGTAACCAATCTGGTCATCGAGGCCTTTCATGAGACCGGTGTAGTGAAGATGCCAGCGGCGGTTCACCCTTGAGGCCATGGCCGTTGGCAAACGCCTTTCTCGTTTCCGGACCTCGGAGTCCTCTCTCTAGGCCCAGGTTGCGCCGCCTCGTCGATCCTCCGCTGCGCGTGCTGATCCGCGACGGGAAAGTCGATCACCGAAACCTGGGGCGCTGTGGGCTTACGCGCGCTGACGTGGACGCGGTGCTGCGCCAGCACGGCCAGCGCAGTCCCGACCGTGTGCAGTTGGCCGTCTACGAGGAGAAAGGCTTGGTGTCGGTCCCCACGTCACCGGACTGAGCATGGCGTCGCGGGTGCGGCGGCCGAGTCCCGTTATGTACAGTCTTGCGTAACACACTGCCGTGGCGGCTTTCTCGACCCCTGACGAAAGTGCGGTGATGACATGCCCGCGTCGTGGCCACGCCGGAATGAGCGACCCGGTGATGACAAGTCCGCCGCTGCGATTTAGCGGGAGGTCGCCGCCCAGATCGAGGTGGCCGTGACCGCACCGACGACGCTAGAGTTCCAAGTCGCCATCGCCCCGCCGCTCGGCGCGCAGCTGATGGAGTCGCTGGCGTTCACCGTCAACGGGAAGTCGATCGAGCCCCGCGAGGTGACCGGGCCGCACGGCACCCGCATCCACAAATTCGACGTAGGTGAGGGCACCGTAACGGCGAGTTACGCGGCGACGATCGCCGGCCGCGCCGATCCGGCGCCGGTGCGCGAGATCGACCTCTCCACCTATCTGCGACCCAGTCGCTACGCCGAAGCCGACAAGTTCCACGGCTTTGCCGCGACCGAATTCGGTCAGTACGCCGATTCCGAGACGCTGCTGGAGAAGGTGTCGTCGTGGGTGGGTACTCGTCTCAATTACGTTCCGGGGTCAAGCGATCCCATCGACGGCGCAGCCGATACACTGCTTGCCGGGTCCGGCGTGTGCCGCGATTACGCGCACTTGGTGATCGCGCTGCTGCGCGCGGTCAACGTGCCCGCGCGTCTGGTCTCTGTCTATGCGCCCGGATGTAGCCCGATGGACTTTCACGCCGTCGCCGAGGCGTACGTCCACGGGCACTGGCGCGTCGTCGACGCCACCTGCCTGGCGCCGCGCCAGTCGATGGCGCGCATCTCCACCGGTCGAGACGCCGCCGACACGGCGTTTCTCGACAACCACAAGGGTGCGATCACGTTGAAGAACATGACGGTGACAGCCGTCGTCGACGGCGACCTGCCCGGAGACTCCGTCCACGAGTTGGTGTCACTGGGTTAGATCTAGACCGAGCGTGTCGCGGCGGGGCCGCAAGGCGCGGGTCGGTGGGATTAACGAACGCGCTCGAGCGGCTGGCGGCGAGCTTGGTCATTACCCAGGCGTTGAAAGTTACTTTGGCGGAGGTCCGGCGCCCCGATACGCCGCGCTGCGCGGTCGTTTCGGTAGTGATGGTTACGAGTCGATTCCGCTGCCGGAAGCGAGTGGGCTCCAGCTCGCCGGTAGCCTTGCGGATGCCATCGGATATGGCGATGCTTCGCCAGCAAGCCAGCGCCAGCGCGTCGCCGCCCGCGGCGGTGATCCGGTCAACGACCGCGTCCAACAACTCCTGACGGCGCGCGACCACGACGAGCCTGGCGCCGCGGCGCGCGAACTTCTCGGCGGCGGCCTCGCCGATGCCCGAGGACGCGCCGGTGAGCACAACCCGCTTGCCCGCGCCGTCGACCATGGTGCGGTCGGGCCGGTAGAGCAGCAACTGCTGGGTGAGCGGCGGTCGCATGCCGGCCAGCGCCAACCCCCGGGACAGCCGCCGAAGCGGGCTCTTGCTCACGAGTCAGGTAGTGTGGGTCGCGGTGACTACCCGGTTTGGCTTCGCCACCAGCACGGCAGTGGGCCGTCGATTCTGTAAATCTAGCGGCACGTGGTTCCGCCACAGTTCGCCCTTTTGAGGATGGGCATTCATCGTCGGTATATAGGTTGTGCCGGGCAGCGGTGCGTCTGCTGAACCGGTGTCGGTGTGGGCGCGTCACCCGAATCGAAGGAGCTAGGTGAAGCTCAACCGATCTGGAGCAGCGGTGGTCCTGCTGGCCGCGGCTGCCCTGGTGTTTTCCTCCTGCAGCAGTGGTGGCAACACTTCGTCGACGGCCTCGAAAGCGGCGAAGGTGGACTGCGGTGGCAAGAAGTCTTTGACGGCCAGCGGCTCGACGGCCCAGGCGAACGCGATGAAGGGCTTCATCAGTGCCTACGAGAAGGCCTGCCCTGGGCAGACGCTGAAGTACACCGCCAACGGGTCGGGCGCCGGGATAACCGAGTTCCTGGGCAAACAGACCGATTTCGGCGGGTCGGACACGCCGCTGAGTGACGGCCAATACGCCACGGCCGGTCGGCGGTGCGGCTCGGCCGCGTGGAACTTGCCCGTCGTGTTCGGCCCGATAGCGCTCAGCTACAACATCAACACTGTCGACACACTGGTGCTGGACGCACCGACGCTGGCGAAGGTCTTCAACGGCACGATCACGAGGTGGGATGACCGCGCGATCAAGGCGCTCAACGAGTCAATGCCGTCTGAGGACATTCACGTGGTGTACCGCACAGACCAGTCTGGAACGACGGACAATTTCCAGAAGTACCTCGACGCCGCATCGGGCGGAGCGTGGGGCAAGGGTGCGGGCACGACGTTCAAGGGCGGCGTCGGCCAAGGGGCCGCGGGTAATGAGGGCACGGCGGCGTTTGTAAAGAACACCGAAGGCGCGATCACCTACAACGAATGGTCGTTCGCCCAAGCGCACAACTTATTCACGGCGAAGATCGTGACATCGGCAAGTCCGGATCCGGTGGGCATCAGCGCCGATTCGGTCGGAAAAACCATCACCTCTGCGAAGGTCAACGTCTCAGGCAACGACCTAGTGCTCGACACCTCGTCGTTTTACAAGCCGACCCGGCCCGGCGCATACCCGATCGTGCTGGCCACCTATGAACTGGTGTGCTCGAAGTATCCGGATGCCGATACCGGCAAGGCGGTGCGGGCGTTCCTGCAGTCAGCCATCGGCCCCGGTCAGGCCAACCTGGAGAAGAACGGATACTTTCCGCTGCCCGCCGACTTCCAGTCGAAAGTCTCGAATTCGGCCAACGCTATCGGTTAACGCACGGGTCAGCGGTGTAGTTGGGGTACACCGGCACTATGGAGACCCATAGATGGAGCGTGCGAGCATCAGCCATGCGGCATGTTGTTGGGCGAATATTCACCCGTTTTCAGACAGACGCGCTCTCACCATGGCCATTGTCGCGGCGGATCTCGGCCACCATTTGCGTCAGTTGTGCTATCTCGTCGCGAACCTGCTCAATCTGCCCGGCTGTGCTTTGCAGCCTGCTGGGCAGAGTCAACAGCAGCGACACGCTGCACAATCCACGTCACGACCATCGCGGTAATGACGCCGATGAGACTGATCCCACCCACCATCAACAGGACCGCGATCACCCGGCCCATTGGCGTGATCGGGTAAAAGTCGCTGTATCCCACTGTGGTGAGTGTGGTGGTTGCCCACCAGACTGCGTCACCGAAGTTCTTGATATCCGCGCGGGGGTTCGGTCGTTCCACCTGAAGAACGCCCAGCGACGCCGCATAAACATAAATGAGTAGCACCACGCTGGAGGCGGTGTAGACGACGATGCGGCCCCGGAAGGCATCTCCGAACATCTTCTGCAGCACTTCGACCAGAACGACCAGTCGTAGTATGCGCAGAGCCTCTCGAGCTGCATGCGGCGGTACCGCCGCCGGCTGTTGCCCCGCGACCTGGCAGACCTCGCGCAGTCGACGGCTTGGCTGCTTGACTTAACCGGCGGGTACCTCGTCGGTCCAGACCCTGAAGCTCGTCAATGTGTT
>DASPOT010000060.1:0-63039 GCA_035625875.1 Mycobacterium sp.
ACCCCCCTCCGCACACGGCGGGCGATTTTGGCTACGTGCGTCGCGAGCCCAGCCATGCGTTCCTCATCCGCGGCGATCTGAATAGCGCTCAGCACCGCGGGCAGATCCGCGGCCACCGGCGCGCCTGCAACGCGAGCAAAGGTGAATGCTGTTTCCTCCGCATGAGCGGCCGTCGCGGCAATGTCCACGTGGCTGGCGATGACACGTTCGGCCAGCGCGAGGTCGGCCTGCAGCACCGCTTGCGTCGCATCGCCCATCGCAGGACCGGTCTAGGCGCACATTTCCCCGAGCTGTGCTGTCGCCGAGAGCTGCTTCTGGTAGGTGCTTCGCATGATTGTTTTTCCGCGGTATAGCGGCCAGCCCGGGCATTCGCCTGTCGGAACCGTGGCGTGACCCGGCGTGCTGCTGTTCATCGTCGACTTGCGGTCGCTCCTCGGACACCACGGGCATAGAATTTCCCCAGACAGATTAAGAACGTTCACCACGAACATTCGCCAGCGAATCGAACATTCGCCCGCGAATCTCGCGTGCATGGGGAATGTATCAGGTCGATGGGTGAGGTGCAACGCTTTTGACGCAGGCGAAGACGCGCCGCGACAGGAACGCCGAGGCGACCCGGCGATTGATCATGCGGGCCGGCCGGGAGTTGTTCGCCACACAGCCCTACCCCGACGTCACCAATCCGCAGATCTGTGCCCGAGCCGGAGTCACCCGTGGTGCCCTGCAACACCACTTCGGCAACAAGCTCGGGCTGTTCACGGCGGTATTCGACGGTTTGCAAAACGATGTCGTCAGCCGGGTCATGGATGCCGTCACCGATCACCACGATCCCTGGGAGCAGGCGCGGGCGGCGATCGTCGCGTACCTCGATGCCTGCACCGCTCCGGACTACCAAACCGTGGTCTTAAAGGAAGCCCCTGCAGCACTCGGGTGGCAGCGATGGCGCGAACGCCACATGGACGACTTCGCCGGCGCCGCCCGCGAACTCATCGGCAACTTCGCCGCTGGAGACCTGATCAAACATTCGCCCGTCATGTTTGCCGCCTTGGTGCGCGGAGCCCTGACCGAATTGTCCTTCCAGATCGCACGATCCGATGATCAAACTCAGGCGCGCACAGCGGCACTCGTGATACTCGACGACCTGATGTTTAGGTTCCGCGAACTTAGCTCGGGTCCACGACGATAAAACAAGAGGCATTGCCCTTGGTGACCGACTTTGGTGAATGGTTGGACGTTGACGATGTCGTTCACCCGAGTTGCCCTGGAGGTAACTGCCGATCAGGGCGCGTGTAGTGCCGGGCTGGGTCGCGTCGATGGCGTGTGACGCCGGGGGTCAGCTGCGCGTCGAGTCCTGCCCGAAGACGGGCGGGACTAATCGTGGCCTGTAAGGTGCGCGCTGGCAAACTTACGGCGATGCTGCGCCGCTGTTGCGTACCGAGCTGAGCTGTCCAACTGATACCGCAGTTGATACCGCAGCACTTCCACACCCATCCAGCTCCGGCCAACGCGACAAGCGATATCGACGCAGTTAGAAGCAAGTATACCCCGAACGCACCAACGCTAGCCGACGCAGCAAACGCCCATGTACACCGATTATGAGTCCGTTTCCGGCGATCGTGCGACCAGGGGAAACAGATTAGCTGAACGCCCCAAATCGTCAGGACAGAGCCGTTTTTCGCCGTTGCCGGTACGGTCCCGATACGCCTACGGTACGGCCTAGAAACGCCCCTGGTCGCGTACGTCCCGCGTACGCGGGTGGGTTAGCTAGAGACCCTGGGGCGGCGTGGTTAGTGAGGGGCGTCAGCACCGGGTGCGAGGATTACTCGTGCGCAGATATTTGTGAGTTGGTCCGGCACCCGGCGCAGGTCCTCGCCGACTTTCTGCAGACATAGCTGTAGCAAGTCCTACGACGAAGTGGTGGCGGTCGTCGAGCGCACCGCCGACGAGCTCAAGACCTACACGGACGCCGGCGCGACCGACGTGGCGCTGCTGCCGCTGCAGACCGACCCCGCCGACCTGCGGCGCGTGTGGGAAGTGGCCGCCGCGTTCTGATCTCGGGCGTGGCAGCCTCGGCAACCTTCTCACCCCCCGACGCCCACTGTTAATTCACGGGACGACGCGGTGCACGTCGTGCTTCGCGGCGCCGTTGTCTTGAGCGATCCACGGTCCCTCGATCGACGGGTCGAGGACCCCTTCCTCCAGCCATGTGTAGCGACCGTCGAGCACGCCACGAGCCAGCGTCCGGTCGGCCTCATCGCAGTTGTGCCAGAGTTGGTCGAACCGCTGCTCGGCCCGAACCCGGGCCTGGCGGCAGAACGCGTCGGCGAGCTCGACCGCGGTACCGTCCGCCCGGTCACGCTGTGCCCGGACGCAGGCGGCCGTCATCGCGAACAGCTCCGCGCCGATGTCCACGATCCGCGCCAGAAACCGCTGCTTGTGCTCTAGCCTGCCCTGCCACCGCGACATTGCGTAGAAGGTGCTGCGCGCCAGTCGGCGGCTCGCCCGCTCGACGTAGCGCAGATGCCCGGCCAGCGGTCCGAACTCGGTGAACGACGTGGGCAGCTGGCCTTTGCCGGTGACCAAGGTGGGCAGCCAGCGCGCGTAGAACTTGCCGGCTTTGGCGACCGCTCGGGCTTTGCGCCGCGCATCGGCCTGCGGGTCGATGAGGTCGCCGGCCGCCGCAAGGTGCGCGTCCACCGCCTCGCGGGCGATCAGCAGCTGCATGATCTCCGTGGAGCCTTCGAAGATGCGGTTGATGCGCATGTCGCGCAGCATCTGCTCGGCGGGTACCCCGCGCTCGCCGCGGGCGGCCAGCGACTCGGCGGTTTCGTAGCCGCGGCCGCCGCGGATCTGCACCAGCTCATCGGCGATCAGCCAGCCCATCTCCGAGGCGTAGAGCTTGGCCAGCGCCGCCTCGATCCGAATGTCGGTCCTACCCGCGTCGGCCAGCTCGCTGGCCAACTCGAGCATCGCCTCC
Source organism: Mycobacterium sp. (assembly GCA_035625875.1). GTDB lineage: Bacteria > Actinomycetota > Actinomycetes > Mycobacteriales > Mycobacteriaceae > Mycobacterium. Next base: position 2,978 of record DASPOT010000060.1, read on the forward strand.
AGGCCGTAGACGGTGGCCGCCATGAACGCCACCTTGCCGGCCACCGCTTCATGCTCACCAATCGGGCGGCCCCACTGCACCCGCTGCCGGGACCACTCCCTAGCGATCTTCAGACACCATTTTCCCGACCCGGTACACCCCGCCGGCAGCGAGAGCCGCCCCACGTTGAGCGTGGACAGCGCGATCCGCAGCCCCTCCCCTTCCCGGCCGATTCGGTTCGCGGCGGGTACCCGCACGTTTGTCAGCCGCGTGAAGCCGTTTTCGATGCCGCGCAATCCCATGAACGTGTTGCGGTTCTCCACCACGATGCCCGGTGCGTCCGCCTCCACCACGAACGCGGTGATCCCACCCCGTCGCCCTTCGCTCTTGGGCACTTGGGCCATCACCACCAGCAGGTCGGCGATCACGCCATTGGTGGTCCACAGCTTGACCCCGTTGAGCACATAGTCATCGCCATCGGGGATGGCAGTGGCGTGCATCCGAGCCGGGTCGCTGCCCACATCCGGCTCCGTGAGTAGAAACGCGCTGATCTCCTGGGTACACCGGGGCAGCCACATTCGCTTCTGCTCCTCTGTCCCGAACATCGAGATCGGCTGCGGCACCCCGATCGACTGATGCGCCGAAAGCAACGCGAACAGCGAGGGATGCACCGAGCCGACCAACATGAGCGCCCTGTTGTAGTAGACCTGTGACAGGCCGATCCCGCCGTATTCGGTTCCGATCTTCATGCCGAACGCGCCGAGCTCCTTCAACCCCGCGACCACCTTGTCCGGGATCTGCGCGTCCCGCTCGATCACGGCGGCATCGACCTGCGACTCACAGAACTCGCGCAGCCTGGCCAGGAACGCCTCTCCGCGCTCCGCTGCCTCCACCGAACCGCTGGGGTGCGGATGGACCAGGTCCAACCGCAATCGACCGAGGAACAACTCCTTGCCGAAACTGGGCTGGCGCCAGCGCGCCTCCCGCGCCTGCTCGGCGACCTCCCTGGCCTGCCGCTCGCTAACTTCTCGGATAACAGTCACCCCGGACCTCCACACAGCTCGTGCTACTGGACAGTAACTTCTACTGGACAGTAACTTCTACGGCACAAAGACTTCTACTGGCCAGTAACCTACTGGACAGTAACCCAGCCAGCCGGTACCGGTGGCCACAATCAGAGGAACATCCACCGCGATCCGCCGGGGCACGCGGTGCCGCCTACTTCAGATTCTGCGAGCAAAGGAAATCCCCCGGGTAACCCGGCCAGCCGACCGGCGCGCAGAGCCCGACCAGGCCAATCCGGCGACAGACAGGGTGCACCACCAGCCGGTGCGGACAGCCCGCAGAACCCAGTGCGGGAACAGTGGTAAACCGCGCCGCGGCCCGACCTACTCGGCAACCGGACGATCAATCGGCGTTTGCCAAGTTACAGTGCTTCCCTGGCCCTTGCGCGCCATTTCAGCTAATCGACGTTTGGGCTGGATGGGCTGGTGGCAAGCCTCCACTAGGACCCTTTTATCCTGTGCTGCAACGAATTTTCCGGAGTTTTGGTCAATCGGCGCGAGAGAGCTTGTGCTATCCGACACATAGTGCACCGGCGTGACACCTTGACAGCGTGACACCGCACCGGGTCGCACTACCGGGAACACGACACTGAACCTCGGTTGACGGGCCATCGCCATTACCGTGGCCTCACCCCGAACCGACCTAAGGACTCCGACGCCATTGGGCTGTTCGTCTTCCTGCCTCGCGGGGTCACCCCGGAGTGCGTTGAATGTGCAGCCAGCGAAGAAGGATGAGCAGTTCTAAGTTAATTGACCCACTCGTATGACAGTGAAATGACTAAGAATTAGCCAAGTACAAAGTCAGCAAGTACGTCTTCTCGCACCGTTTCTTTTAGCGTCAGCCATGCGTCTTCGTCTCGAGCCAGATTATATTCGGGCTGAACCGACTTGGCTTTACGCGCATTGTATTCGTGCCGGAGCGTTTGACGTGCCTTCGCGATAACTGGATCCACATGTTGCGAGAAGGTTGCAGACGATGCGGTGAGAGTCGCATAATCTTTGAACGTGCTCGACTTAATCGATTCCAGTCCGACGCCTACAAGGGCAGTCACGTAACGTGCCAATCGGTAGAGATACTTCGCCTCGTCCAGGTCTTTAGTTTTCTCGTCCTGCTTCAACTGCTTAGCGAGAGCCTGGATGCGGTCATGAATCGCAACGGCGGCACCTGCTCGAAGCAGTTCCTCCTCCGGCCAGAAAGTCGCCGGTTTCCCGTCGATTCCGAATGCCTCATCATACCGACCTGCACGGTCGAAAAAGGTCGCAGGCTCTTTATAGCTGATGACTGGGCCGTAAAGAAAAGCGTGTCTTATGCCGGCTAGCTGCTCGATCTTCAAGCCTCGCCCGGTAGCGCCTTTTGGTTTGTGGCCCGACTTGTGGATGTAATACACATTCGGTATCGCACCGTGGCCGGCGATCCTGGTTATGTTGTCGCGCAGCCAGACTTGGATTTGGTCATTGGCAAAGAAATCGGCAACCTTAACCGGATTTTGGGTATTGTTATAGCGGATCACGTTATCCGTGAAGGCTCCACCGTACTTCTCATTCGTCTCCGTCAAGCGGAATAAAACATAGACGTCGGAGTTCGGATTTTTCCGGGCAGCTTTTACGAGCGCACTTACCGTCTGAGCGCCATTTATGATTTGAAGGCGTCTCGCTTTAACAACGTTCTCAACCAAGTGATAACCACTGCAAACAGCCGAAACACCATTGTTGTAGTAAAGAAAATTCTGTCCTTCGGTAGGAGAAGCTGCTGTTTCTACAATCGCTGGATTCACTTTCTTGCTAGCGAGCGGTAAGCGGATGTTGAGGTTGAACAGCGATAAGCCAACTCCCTTCCGCTTGTAAAGGTTAACGAGTTCGTTTCCTTTGATTACACCGATGATAGTTCGATACGGGTTATTGAGTTGGATTATTTTGTCGGGCTGCAAATTAAGAGCTACCTCGTTGACAAGGCCGCCCCGTATGGCGCTCTGGAGTTCTTCATCGCGCTTGGCAAGTTCTGCAGCACCGTAGAGTTCGCACGTGATGCTTCGGTCTTGTTGTAGGTACGTCTCGTTCTTTGCGGCGACGAGTTCCTGCGACTTATTACGGGAACCGACGCTCAAGTTGGTGACAAATCGAAGTATTACGTCCCACCCATCTTCCACCTTGGCTGGAAAATCTGCAATAAGATCTTGAATCTGATCCCCACCGGTTTCCGTATACTCGTGGTGGATTATCACGTCGGGAACATCGAAAAAAGCGGCGACCTTATCTTCATCTAGGTCTTTCGCTCGCCAAGCAGCCTGAACTAGAAGTATTCTTTTCCCTAGTTCATCCTCCAGAACGACGTCGATCTTCAGATCATTACTTCGGCATATGTAATCAGACAGGTCTGCCTCAGTCGTCAACTCGGTGTCCAGAACGGCATCAAAGCCCTCTTCCTGGGCGAATAAGTGTGCTGCGTAACCCTCGAGACCGCGTTCTAGTGCATCAGGGCGATACTTATATTTCTGCGCGTAGAACGCACAGGTGGTCCGTAAGTCGCCATCATTCTTTCCTGCCACAGTTCCTCGCTCCTCGCATCCGCGCTCAGACTGAGCATGACAGACCTCCTGGTGCCCGCTCTTCCGCTATGAAACCGCGCCGGCCCAGTGGCACGCCAGATGCCCTTGCACAAGGTACCGGCGTATGGGGCGCAGGGCACGTTGCCGAGTGAGGCAGACAGCCGCCGCGGGATGGGCCAGCCGGCTTACCGCTGCGGTTCATGGCGACCGCGTTGCGGGTGCAGATTGCCCGCCGCAGTTGGAAGGCGTCGTTGATGCGGTCTCGGTCCCGCAACCCTGCGGCGACCCTCGGGTGTCACGACAATGCCACAACTCATCGAAAACTCGCGGTCCCCACCCTTGGACGGCCTCGGACTGCAATGGACCCCTTCGGACTGACCACCGCAGGTCAGCGCCGATATCGTGGGTCCAGCACGCAGCATCCATGGACGCCGATAGACCGCCACGGATGGGCCTGGGCTGCCTACGGATCAGAAGACCGATTGACAGCAAGGAGGCAGCCGACAGATCAATACGACTGGGCACTCGACACCATTGACGATCACATCGGTGCAGCTCAATGACACTGGCTGACCAGTCCTGGTACATCGAATCAGCGTTCGGGACGAAGAGGCCGTGGGTTCAAATCCCGCCACCCCGACTCGCGTCACTGCAAGTGAAAGCCACGACCGGGGTATCCGGTTAGGGGCTCTGATGCAAAGACCCTGCCGGGCATAGCGCTCTAATGCTCAACAATTGAAACCCGGCTACAGGCGACTCGCGGCGAAATCCGCGCCTTGGCCCACCATGCCGTTCAACGGATACATTACGTGCGTGATGGTGGGCGCCCCACCGGCAGCACCAGAGCAGATCGTGTCATCAGGAGCGCACAGCTCGATGGTCTTGGGCACATATAGCGGGCCGATGACGATCGGCAGTGCGCCGACCTCGCGCATGAACTGATCCGAGGGTTTTCCGAACAGGACCACTGCGGCGACGTGGTTAGCCACCTCCGGCGGCATCGGCTTGGGTATGTAGGAGACATACTCAGCAGGTACTTCCTTCGGTATGACAGGCGAGGTGACGAAACCGGTCACGACCGCGCCTTGGGAATATCCGCCGAGCACCTGCCTGGTATTGGGGCAGTTCGCCGCCATGGACTCGACATGAGCGCCCTCGTCCCTGATCCCATCGACGACGGATTTGGCGAACGCAAGGCGGTCGGCAGAATCGCTGCTGGCAGGCAAGGTGGCAACGTAGTTGACCGGATACACCCCGAGTGATCTCGAGCCGACTTGCAGGCGCAGCGCGTCGACGAATGCCTGTCCGACCATGCCAACACCAGGCGGCTCGTCAGTGCCGCGGGCGAACACCACCTCGACCTCGGGGCATGGCTGGGCGAACGCGGATGGGACGGGTGCGCTCAGCAGCGCCGCCCAGATCATCACCACCGCAGCAACGAAACGAGCGATCTGACGTGTGCTCACGCCGACCACAAGCGGACGCGCCCACTTGGCATGGATCAATTTGATGACGTCCATCATTACTCCACCGTCGGTTTTCCCTTCTCGATCGCTCGTCAATCCCGCGACGCACATAAATCTACGTAACTGCGCCCTACGCGGTTCCGCCTATTCGGCTCACCGGGAATTGCCACGTCCACAGCCCGTTGGATACGGGGACGGTAGCCGTCCCAACAGGTTCGAAAACCCGCTGCGCCCGGCGGACATTGCCGCGATGACCATAGTCGACATTCTCGCGCTGTCAACCGAGCGTGTCCCGGTTTTCCGGTGGCTAGTGCAGGCTTATAGCTGGTAGCTAGGCAGTTTTGCTCCGGCGTACCGGCCGTTCGTGGCCCGACAGCCTCGCCAGCGCCAACACATCGCCGCCCGCCGACACCGCGAGGCTTGGCTGCGGATCGCGGTCGCCGCGGGGGCCGACAACCGCAGTGCTCAGGTGCGGGAGGTTAGCGCGCCCGGCAGAGCAGACGTCAAGATCGCGTCAAGATGTCGTGGTTTGCGTGTAGGGATCACGTAACCCCCGGCGTGGTACGGTCCTTCGCGGCCTAGATTCGACCCGATCGGTTTGGCCGTTTCTGAGGAGTTGCGTCCATCAACGATTTATCCCGCTGGGGTGTCGAAGCCTACCTGCAGATCTTGGCGGTCATTGCACTGGTAGCGATTCTGCATGTGCCCCTGGGGAATTACATGGCCCGGGTCTACACAGACACCCGGCACTGGCGCGCCGAGAAGGTCGTCTACCGACTCATCGGCACGAAACCAGACGACGTCCAGCGCTGGCCGAAGTACGCGAGTTCCGTCCTCGCCTTCTCCGCGGTCAGCGTCGTTTTCCTCTACGCGTTGTTACTGGTGCAGACGAATCTGCCCAAGCCTTGGGGTCATGAGGGAATGTCCCCGGCGCTGGCGTTCAACACCGCGATTTCGTTCACCACCAACACCAGTTGGCAGAACTATGCTGGCGAAACCACACTCGGACATGTCGGGCTGGCCGCTGGGCTCGGTGTGCAAGCCTTTGCCAGTGCCGCGGTCGGCATGTGCGTCGCCGTGGCATTGATCCGCGGACTCGCCCAGTATCAGAGACTCGAGCTCGGCAACTTCTGGGTCGATCTGGTGCGCAGCGTGGTGCGCATCCTGATCCCGCTGGCAGTCATCATCGCGCTGCTGCTGCTGGCGTGCGGCGTCATCGAAAATTTCGATGGCGCACAACACATTTCGACTATAACGCATGGCTCGCAAGCGTTTCTGGGAGGTCCGGTCGCCTCGTGGGAACCGATTAAGTTGATGTCAGGAGACGGAGGCGGTGCCTTCAATGTCAACAGTGCGCACCCCTTCGAGAATCCTTCCCCGCTCACCAATGTGATAGAGATCGTGGCAATGCTGCTGATCCCGGTAGCGCTGCTGCGCACATTCGGGGTGATGGTCGGCGACAAGCGGCAGGGCTGGGCGCTGTTCACGGCCGCGGGGATCCTGTTCGCCATCGGAACCCTCGCGATCGTCCTGGCGGAGATGGTCGCCCACGGCACGGTGGTGCATGCGGTGGGCGCGGCCAGCGAAGGCACCGAGACACGGTTCGGCGTGCCGGGCAGCGCGCTATTCGGTCAAGCGGCCACCGGCAGTGGCGACGGGGCGGCGAACTCGTCGTATGACAGCTTCGCGAGCCTGGGCGGGGGCATGCTCATGGCGAACATGATGCTGGGCGAAGTTGCGCCCGGCGGCCCGGGAAGCGGGCTGTACGGGCTGGTGGTGATGGCCTTGCTGGCGGTGTTCCTCGGTGGGCTGATGGTGGGCACCACACCGGAGTTCCTTCGGCAACGGCTGCATGGGCGGCACATGAAACTGGTCGGCCTTTACATCCTGGTGCTGCCGGCCACGGTTCTCACCGGCTGCGCCGTGGCGATAGCGCAGCCCAATGCGGTCAAGTCCATGCTGAACAGCGGCCCGCACGGCCTCTCTGAGGTGCTCTACGCCTTCACCAGCTCCGCGGCCAACAACGGCAGCGCGTTCGCGGGTCTGAGCGGCAACACCACCTGGTACAACGTGGCGTTGGCGCTGGCCATGATCGCGGGACGATTCTTGCCGATCATCCTCGTGCTGGCGCTAGCCGGAGCCTTCGCAGCCCAGCGACCCGGTGTCATCACCATCGGCACCCTAAGCACCCACAGACCCACTTTCGTCATGCTCATCGTCGGTGTCACCCTGATCACGGTGGGACTGGAGTACCTGCCGGCGCTGGCCCTCGGTCCGGTCGCCGATGGGCTGCGGTAGGCCTGACCGTCGAGGGCAGTGCACTTGACGCCTTCTCGCCGCTGTCAAGGCTGTTGCGCCGCAGTGCCGGGCCGAGCTACCCGCGACGATCACCTGCCCCTCACCGCGCAGCTAACCGTCCGGTGATCGTCTTCGCCGGCGACGGCGCGATGCAAATCAACGGGATGGCCGAGCTGATCACCATCGCGCACTACTGGAAAGAATGGCCTGATCCCAGGCCGATCGTCGCGGTGTTGCACAACAACGACCTCAACCAGGTGACGTGGGAGATGCGGCCGTGCTCGCCACGCCTCAATCCGGGACAACGTTGCTGACCGCAGCGCGCTCGGTGCCGCTCGCGGTGCACCGAGACGAGTCCCGCCCGCAGGCCTCTCACGTGCTGCTCCGGGGCTCGACGCTGATGTTATTTACCGACGGCCTGGTCGAGCGCAAACATGGCTCGATTGACGAAGGGGTCGCACGTGCCGCCGAGGTTCTAATGGACACAACGGATTTGGCTGTCGATGCCGTCGCCGATGCGGTGCTTCGCGAGCTGGCTCCGGCAGCGGGGTACGACGACGACGTCGCGATCGTGGTATATCGGCGACCGCACGCTCCGCTTCGACTCGAAAACGACGCCACCGCCGATCGATTGGCCGATGTCCGGCATCGGTTCGCTACGTGGCTGCGGGCGATCGCCATCCCAGATGCGCTCGTCTCCGACATCGTGCTCGCCGTCAACGAGGCGTGCACCAACAGCATCGAGCATGCGTATCGGGGACATGACCGCGGAAAGATGCAGGTTGAGGGCGAAATCGAGGGCGCCGAAATTCATGTGCGGGTCGTCGACTCCGGTTCGTGGAAAACACCGGCCGCCGATGTGAGCACCCGTGGGCGGGGCCTGCTGCTGATCCGAGCCGTCAGTGACCGGGTTGAGCTCGGCGGTACCCCTTCCGGAACCACAGTCGAAATGAGCTTCCAATTGCCAGCAACGAAAGGGGCGAACCCGTTGGCCGCACTGCAACCACGCTGACACAACCCACACCCGAGTGCCGTTATGCATGTCGGGCATGCTTTGGCGGCGCACCGACCGGGTCCACCGGTTGACCGACGCTCAATCGCGGGTACACCCGTGCGTGACCGTCGAAACCCGCGCGTGATCAAGCACTCGTATAGGCGCATTGCCTGATAATCGTCGAGCAGAATGCCGGGAAGTCGGACGGTGATCGGCTAGTGACCAAATTCCCCGTCGATGACGACCTTCTCGTCGACCACGTTGGCGCTGGCGTTTCGCAGATCGGTGCGGATGCTCGGTTGTGAGGTCACCGTTCGCCCCCCACCATGCCGGCCTCCACCTGTGTCACGGACCGTGACAGATCGCACCGACCGGTCCTGTTTGTGTTCGAAGATCTCGTAGTCGTGTGGTGATGAATGGCCGTCAGTTCGATGCGGCCAACTGCATCTCAGCTCGATGCCGCCCGCAGCGCCGCCAGCAGCGGCTCGGCGGCCTTCTTGAAAAACAGGTCCTGCGCCTCGCCTCCGATCTGGAGCAGCGCGACATCGGTGAAGCCCGCTTCCCAGTACGGTCGGACCGCGTCGACGATGGCGTCCAAGTCGGACCCGCACGGAATGCTCCCGGCGACGTCCTCAGGGCGCACGAACTGCGTCGCACCGGCGAAAACACGTCATCGGCCAGGGCTGGCCCACGATCGAGCGTCGGCACCGCACCCAGTACCGCCCAGGCGTTCGGTGCATGCCCCTGCGACGCCAGCCACGGCGAGAAGTGGTCACTGCAGACCTCGAAGTCGAAACCGCGCTCTTCAGCCGAAACAGCGCACCGGACAAGGTCTTTGGGTCCGTTCTGCTCCGTCATCAGGGTATAGCCAAACCGGGTCATGTAACCCGGGTACCCGTGTGCGGCCAGCGCAAACGGCTAATGGTCTCGCCGGCACCCGATCTTTCCCATCCGCGGCGGCTAAAGGCGCTCCCTGACGGCCGCGGACAGCCGGGCGCCGTCGGCTTTGCCGGCCGCAATCGCGGTGGCCGCCTTCATCACCAACCCCATCTGCTTCTTGCCGGGCCGCTCCCCGAGTTGCTCGGCCACCTGAGCGATGGCGGTGTCGACGACGTCGGCCAGCTCGCCCTCGGTGAGCGGCGGCGGCAGGTACTCTTCAATGACCCGGGCTTCGGCGTGTTCCTCGGCGGCGAGCTCACCGCGGCCGTTCTGGGTGTAGATCTCGGCTGCCTCCCCGCGCTTGCGCGCTTCCATGGCGAGCACCCTGAGCACCTCGTCGTCGGAGAGCTCGCGCGCCTGCTCCCCTGAGACCTCCTCGGTGCGAATCGCGGCCAGCAGCATGCGTAGGGTCGCGGTGCGCAACTTGTCCTGCGTCTTCATCGCCTCGGTCAGGTCCGCCCGTAGCCGGGATTTGAGTTCCGCCATGGCTCAGACGCTACGCGCCGCCGCTGCCCTGGGCGGTGCGAGAGGGCGAGACCGGCATCGAGACCCGACATTTGAGAAATGCTCCGACCCTCGACAGGATGGGAGCCATGATCGACGACGACGGCGACTCTTAGTGAGCACGCTGCCGCCTGGCTACCCGGGCTATCCCACGCCCGGCGATCCGCCAATCGATTATGATTCCGCGGGCTATGCGCCACCCGGCTGTCCATCACCGGGCTACGGCCCACCGCCGGGCTACGGCCCACCGGCCTACCCATCACCGGGTTACCCGCCACCGGGCTATGGCCCGCCGAGCTATGGCCCGCCACCAGGCTATGGCCCACCACCAGGCTATGGCCCACCACCAGGCTATCCCCCGCCGGGCTACGGTCCACCGCCGGGCTATGGCGGCCCACCACAGCCGATCCCCGGAGCATTCAAGCCCGGAATAATCCCGCTGCGGCCCTTGAGCCTGAGCGACATCTTCAACGGCGCGGTCGGCTACGTCCGCGCCAACCCGAAGGCGACGCTGGGATTGACCGCCGCCGTCGTGGTGGTCATGCAGGTCATCGCGCTGATCGCCGAGACCGGACCGCTCGCCGCTGCCCGTCGATTGCGGACGGATCCGTCGTACGAGCCGACATGGGGGGACATCGGCACGTGGACTATGTCGACCGGTGGCAGCGCCCTCGTCACCTGGCTGGTCAGCATCCTGCTCAGCGGGATGCTCACCGTTATCGTCGGGCGGGCCGTCTTCGGGTCGTCGATCACCGTCGGTGAAGCATGGGTGAAGGTTCGCGGGCGGCTGCTGGCGTTGATCGGCCTGGCGGCGCTGGAAGCCGCCGGTGCCGTCTCGCTCGTCGGGCTAGTGGTGTTGATTGTTGGGGCCGTCGCAGCGGTCGGCAAAGGCGCGGCGGCAGTCCTCTTGGGCTTCCCGCTGGTGCTCGCCCTGATCGCGATGTTGGGGTACCTGTATACCGTTCTGTTGTTCGCGCCGGTGCTGATCGTGCTGGAGAGGCTGCCAGTCGTCGATGCGATCACAAGATCCATTGCGCTGGTTCGCAACAGCTTCTGGCGGGTGTTGGGCATCCGGCTGCTGGCCGCGGTGGTGGTCGTCTTGGTCAGCAATGCGATCGCGGCGCCGTTCGGCGTCGCCGGCCAGTTGCTGCTGGCCGGGGCGCCATCCACCGGTCCGTTGCTCATCGGTGCCGCGTTGACTCACCTCGGATCGGCGATCGGCCAGATCGTCACCGCGCCGTTCAGCGCGGGCGTCGTCGTGTTGTTGTATACCGACCGCCGGATCCGGGCCGAGGCATTCGATCTGGTATTGCAGACCGGCGCCGCCGGCGGACCGTACGCGACGGCGTCCACCGACTACCTGTGGCTGACCCGGCCGGTGTGAGGACTGGCTGACAATGCCCGCTGTCGACATCGACCGCGATGCCGCCCACCACGCGGCACAGCGTGAACTGGCCAAGGCGATCTATCCCAAAGGGTCGCCGCAACAGCGGTTCCACGACTGGGTTGACGACCTGCTGTACCGCCTGATACAGAAGGGCTCCTCGATACCCGGCGGGTGGTTCGCCATCACCGTGCTGCTCATCGTGCTGGCGATCGCGGTGGCGGTCGCCATCCACACCGTGCGGCGCACCATGCGCACGAACCGCGGCGGCGACTACCAGCTGTTCGATGCCACCGAGCTGAGCGCTGACCAGCATCGCACTACCGCGAAAGGCTTCGCTGCTGAAGGAAATTGGGCTGCCGCGATTCGGCACCGACTGCGCGCCGTCGCTCGCCAGCTGGAGGAGGCCAGTGTGCTCAACCCGGCCCCCGGCCGAACCGCCAGCGAGTTGGCCCGCGACGCCGGTGCGTCCCTACCCCACCTGGTGCACGAATTCTCCCAGGCAGCAACTGCTTTCAACGACGTCACCTACGGTGAGCGCCCCGGAACATCAGCTGCATACCGCATGATCGTCGACCTCGACGATCACCTGCCGTCCCGTTCACCAGCCGGCCCGCCGGGGGCGGTCCAGCCAGCCGCGTTGGACTCGTGGGCGCAGGTCCGATGACCATCGCGGACCCGCGTCCCCAATCGGCGACCCGCACCCCGGTGCGGCGATGGGGCTCGTGGTGCTGGGTGGTCGCGGCACTGATCGCCATCGCCGCGGTCGCCGCGATCGGCACCTACCTGACCGCACCTCGACCCGGTGGCCGGATGGACCCGGCGTCCACCGGACCCGAGGGTGCGCACGCGCTGGTGGCGCTGCTGCGTGATCACGGCGTCGAGGTTGCTGTCGCCGGCAGCGTCGCCGATGTCGAACACGCAGTGCGCCCCGACACGCTCCTGCTGGCGGCGCAGACCCAGCACCTGGCCAGCGACGCGCTGCTGCGCCGGCTGGCGAGCGCCGCCGGTGACCTGCTGCTGGTAGAACCGACGTCGCGCGCCCGGGCGGCACTTGCCCCGGGTTTGCGCACCGGAGGCGTGAGCATGCTCGACAGCACACCGAACTGTGCTCTGCGGGAAGCGAATCGGGCCGGATCAGTACAGTTCGGGCCGAGCAACACCTACCAGGCCGTCGGCGACCGGGTGTTGACCAGCTGCTACGACGGGGTCTTGGTCCGCTACCGCGACGGCGAGCGCACCGTCACAGTGGTCGGCAACACCGACTTCATGACCAACAAGGGGCTGTTGCGGGCGGGCAATGCCGCGCTGGCGATGAACCTCGCCGGCACCCGGCCACGCGTCGTCTGGTTCGCGCCGCAGCGAGTTGAGGGTGAAACCTCAGCCTCGGCAACCATTTTCGACGTGATCCCGGACAAGGTCACCTGGGTCGTCTGGCAGCTGGCGCTGGTGGTGATACTGCTCGCGCTATGGAAGGGCCGGCGGCTCGGTCCGCTGGTCGCCGAGAACTTGCCGGTCGTGGTACGCGCGTCGGAGACGGTCGAGGGCCGCGGCCGGCTGTACCGGTCACACCGGGCATGCGACCGCGCTGCGCAGGCATTGCGCACCGCGAGCCTGCAGCGGATGCTGCCCCGGATCGGGCTGGGCGCCAACACACCAGCGCCGGTGGTGGTAACCGCTGTCGCGCAGCGCAGCGGAGCCGACGCAAACTGGGTGCGGCACAACTTGTTCGGTCCACCACCGGCCACAGACACCGACCTGCTACACCTTGCCCGTGCGCTCGACGACATTGAAAGGCAGGTAGCCCACTCGTGACACACCCCGCCTCCGCATCGGTTCAGACCCCGGTCGCAGAATCGGCGCGTCACGCGTTGCTGGCGTTGCGCGCCGAGATCGCCAAGGCCGTCGTCGGACAGGACGCCGTGGTCAGCGGCCTGGTGATAGCGCTGTTGTGCCGCGGTCACGTGCTGCTTGAAGGCGTTCCGGGAGTGGCGAAAACGCTGCTAGTCCGCGCCCTGGCCGCCGCCTTGCAGCTGGAGTTCAAACGCGTGCAATTCACCCCCGACCTGATGCCCGGCGACGTCACCGGCTCGCTGATCTACGACACGCGCACTGCCGCGTTCGTGTTCCGCGCCGGCCCAGTGTTCACCAATCTCATGCTGGCCGACGAGATCAATCGGACCCCACCCAAGACGCAGGCTGCGCTGCTGGAAGCCATGGAAGAGCGCCAGGTCAGCGTCGACGGCGAACCCAAGGCACTGCCCGACCCGTTCATCGTCGCCGCCACCCAGAACCCGATCGAATACGAGGGCACCTATCAACTGCCCGAGGCGCAGCTCGACCGGTTCCTGCTCAAACTAACCGTGCCACTGCCGACGCGTGACTCCGAGATCGCCATCCTCGGCCGGCATGCGCATGGCTTCGATCCCCGCGATCTGTCTGCGATCAACCAAGTGGCCGGGTCGACCGAGCTCGCCGCCGCTCGCGACGCGGTACGTCAGGTCCTGGTCGCCGACGAGGTGCTGGGTTACATCGTCGACATCGTCGCGGCCACCCGCCGCTCCCCCGCACTGCGCCTGGGTGTTTCACCCCGCGGCGCGACGGCGCTGCTGGCCACTGCGCGGTCGTGGGCGTGGCTCTCCGGGCGTAACTACGTCACCCCGGACGACGTGAAAGCCATGGCACGACCGGCGCTCCGGCACCGGGTGATGCTGCGCCCGGAGGCCGAGCTGGAGGGCACCACGGCCGACGGCGTTCTCGAGGGAATCCTGGCCTCGGTTCCGGTGCCCCGCTAATGATCCTGACCGGACGCACCGGGCTGATGGCGCTGATCTGCGTCCTGCCCATCGTGGTGTCACCTTGGCCGGCAACGTCTTTCGTTGTGCTGCTGGTGATGCTGGCGCTGGCGGTGGCCGTCGATGCCGGGTTAGCGGCCAGCACCCGCGCGTTGCGCTTCACCCGGTCAGGCAACACCTCGGCGCGGCTCGGCGAGCCGGTGGATGCCGGCCTGTTGATCCACAACGCTGGCCGCCGCCGTTTCCGCGGCCAGGTTCGCGACGCCTGGGCGCCCAGCGCACGCGCCCACCCGCGCACTCACGGCGTCGACATCCCCGCCGGGCAACGCGAGCGCGTCGGCACCCAGCTGCGGCCGGTTCGCCGCGGTGACCAGCGCTCCGCTGTCGTCACCGCGCGTTCGATCGGGCCGCTGGGGATGGCCGGGCGGCAGAGTTCGCAGTCAGTGCCTGGGCAGGTCCGGGTGCTGCCACCGTTCTTGTCCCGCAAACACCTGCCGGCGCGGCTGGCCAAACTGCGGGAGATCGACGGGCTGTTGCCGACGCTGACCCGCGGGCAGGGCACCGAATTCGATTCGCTGCGGGAGTATGTCGTCGGCGATGACGTCCGCTCGATCGACTGGCGCGCCACCGCTCGCCGCGCCGACGTCGTGGTCCGCACGTGGCGGCCCGAACGCGACCGGCGGGTCGTCATTGTGCTCGACACCGGCCGTATAGCGGCGGGTCGCGTCGGTGTCGACCCGACGGCCGGCGATCCCGCCGGCTGGCCCCGGCTGGACTGGTCGATGGACGCCGCGCTGTTACTGGCGGCACTCGCGTCGCGGGCCGGCGACCATGTCGACTTCCTCGCCCACGACCGGGTGACCCGGGCCGGCGTGTTCGGCGCGTCGCGCACCGAACTGCTCGCGCAACTCGTCGACGCGATGGCCTCGCTGCAGCCGACGCTCATCGAATCTGACTGGCGCGCAATGGTTGCCGCCATTGTGCACCGCATCCGGCGCCGTGCTCTGGTGGTGCTGCTGACCGACCTCAACGCGACCGCACTCGACGAGGGCTTGCTGCCGGTGCTACCGCAGTTGGCGGCCAAGCACCAGGTCATTCTGGCCGCGGTCGCCGACCCACGCGTCGATCAACTGGCCAGCGGGCGCGCCGATGCTGCCGCGGTATATGACGCGGCGGCAGCCGAACGCGCGCGCAATGACCGGCGCGCGATCGCGTCGCGGTTGCGCCGCGGCGGGGTGGAGGTGGTGGACGCGGCACCCGGGGAACTCGCGCCAGCCCTGGCCGACCGGTACCTGGCGATGAAAGCCGCGGGCCGCCTTTAGCTCGGGGTCGAATGGCCAGTCATGACACGCTTTCCGCCGGCTCGATCGCATGTCATAAACCTCGCACTCGACGCGGTTTCTAGCCAGTCGGGATCACGTCGGGCGCATCCTCGATATCGCCGGTGTGACCGGCTCGCGCGGCACGGCCGCCGAAGTAGACGATGTAGGCCAAGAACGCCGCCTCGGCCAGGATTCCGATGCCGATCCGCAGGAAGGTCGGCAGCGGTGACGGCGTCACCAACGCTTCGATTCCTCCAGAGACCAGTAACACGGCCACCAGTCCCACCGCGACCGCGACCACGGCGCGGCCCTGCTCGGCGAGCACCTGTCCGCGTGGCCGGTCGCCGGGCGATATCACTGACCACCCCAGCCGCATCCCGGAGGCCGCGGCGAGGAAGACCGCCGTGAGCTCCAGCAGCCCGTGCGGGGTGAGCAGGCCCAGCAGAATGCCGCCCTTGCCGGCCTGGACCATCAGACCTGCGACGACTCCCAGGTTGGCGGCATTCTGCAACAGCACAAACGGGATCGGCAGTCCCAGCAGGACGGCGAACGCGATGCACTTGGCGGCCACCCACGAGTTGTTCACCCAGACTTGCAGCGCGAACGACCCAGCGGGGTGCTCGCGGTAATACGACGCGAAGTCGTGGTTGACCAATTCGTCTATGTCACTTGGGGTTCCGATGGTGGACTGCACCTCCGGGCTGCTGGCCACCCAGAACGCTATCACCGCAACGACAGCGAAGAACACCACCGCCGTCGCCACCCACCACCGCCACGCACGGTAGGCCACCACCGGGAACGCCACCGTCCAAAACCGGGTGAACGTACTGGCCAGCGGAGCATGCGCGCCGGTGACCGCGGCGCGAGCGCGCGCAACCAGGGTCGAGAGCTGGCCGATCACTGCCGAATCTGATGACGCCGAGCGCAGCATCGACAGGTGGGTGGACACCCGTTGGTAGAGTTCGACGAGTTCGTCGATTTCGGCGCCGGTGAGCCGCCTGCGGTTCTTGATCAACCACTCGAGCCGGTCCCACGTGCCACGATGGGACAGCACGAACGCGTCGACATCCACCCTGCGCAGCCTACTGGCGAAGCCGGGTGAAGCGGGTCGCCACCGACACGCCGAGTAGCGTTTGCTGTATGTCGGAGGTGGTGACCGGCGACGCCGTCGTGCTCGATGTGCAGATCGCCCAGTTGCCGATGCGGGCTGTGGGCGCGCTGATCGACATCGCGCTGATCTTCGTCGGCTGGATGCTCGGTTTGATGCTGTGGGCGGCTACTTTGACCCAGTTCGACGACGCGCTGACCGCTGCCATCATGATCATCTTCACGGTGCTGGTGCTGGTCGGGTATCCGCTCGTTTTCGAAACCGCGACGCGGGGCCGGTCGGTCGGCAAGATCGTGATGGGCTTGCGGGTCGTGTCCGACGACGGCGGGCCGGAACGCTTCCGGCAGGCGCTGTTTCGCGCGTTGGCGTCGGTGGTGGAGATCTGGATGTTGGTCGGGAGCCCAGCGGTGATCTGCAGTCTGTTGTCGCCGAAAGCCAAACGTCTCGGTGACATCTTCGCCGGCACGGTGGTGATCAGCGAACGCGGTCCGCGGTTAGGGCCACCACCGGCGATGCCGCCGTCGCTGGCGTGGTGGGCGTTGTCGCTGCAACTATCCGGACTGAGCGCCGGCCAAGCCGACGTGGCACGCCAATTCCTCTCCCGGGCACCACAACTCGACCCTCAGCTGCGCGAGCAGATGGCCTATCGAATCGCCGGTGACGTGCTGGCCCGCATCGCGCCGCCGCCCCCGCCGGGCACCCCGCCGCAACTGGTGCTGGCTGCCGTGCTGGCCGAGCGCCATCGCCGCGAACTGGCGCGACTGCGCCCCGTACAGCCACCCGTCGGACCCGCGCCGTGGCCGCCGCCCGCCGGACCCGCCCCTTGGACAGCACCGCCTGGGCCGCCGTGGCCACCGCCGCGGCCCGGGCCTTCGCCGTGGCCTCCTCAGCACTCGCCGTGGCCACCCCCGCGGCCCGCCCCGTGGCCGCGGCCCGGACCGCCGCCGGACGCTGGCGGGTTCTCGCCGCCTCGGTGACCGATGCGACAAGTGTGGTCATTGGCTACTACTTGAACGCAACGGCGAGGATGGCGATGTCGGCAATCAGAAGCGCCCAGCCGCACAGCGGGATGACGATGCCCCACCGGCGGCTCGCGGTGAAGAACGAGATGACGATTACCAAAAGGGCCACCACCAGGGCGCCGTAGAACAACACGCCAAAGCCAATCCCGGCAGGACCCAGATCCGGACATTGCTGGCCGCTGCAGGCAGCGGTACTCATCACCGCCCCGAGCGCCAGGATCAGCACGATTGCCACCCCCGGCACCGTCAAAACGGCCAACACCCGTTTGACCCATAACCGCACGCGACCGCCGCGACCGGCATCACCCTCCGTCGCCGGCCCGCGGTGTCAATCTTCAGATTGCGGTTTTCGTCGCTCACATCGGTGGTCCTACCCCACCGCTGCGGGATACAAACACCAGATCCGCCCCAATACTGGCTGTGAACCGCCGAGGCTTGCGACCAGAGCCTGTCAGGCGCTGATCCAGTTACCGTGGAAACCGTACGGAACCCGTTGCGGCAGAAGGATTCTGGTTACCACTTTCCCGGAGAAGTCGGCGGCGTCCAGGATCACCAGGTCGCTACCGTCGCGCTCCGGGTCATAGAGGTAGCCGAGGTACCAGCCGTTGTCTTCAGCTGCCGGGCCGTTGGCCGACGGCACGAACACCGCCTCGCCCGGCCCGCCGGCGCCGAAGTTGTGCTCGACGGCGCCACCGGTATTCAGGTCGTAGCGCACCAGGGTGTTGGTGCCGACGGAAACGGCGTAGCGCGCGGGTAGCCCGGCCAGCCGGTCGTCGATGCGCGGAAACTCCACGGACCGGTCGTCGAGCTGCTGTTCGGCGACTGTGCCGCGCTCGAGGTCGATGGTCCAGCTCCATAGCACACCCTCGGTGTCGAACCCGCTGTTGTGGCGCCACAGCTCGGGATAGCGAACTGCTTGCAGCACAATGGAATTGCCGCTATCGAAAGCGTTGGCGACATGGAAGACGTAGCACGGGTCGATCTCGAACCAGCGCACCTGCCCGAACGGGTCGTCGCGGCGCAGCACGCCCAGCCGGGCACCATACTCGTCGTCCCAGCGATACGGCATGTCACGCTCGCCCTTGAATGCGATGTCGAGGTTGAACACGACCGGCAGGTCCATGAAGATGATGTGCTCGGCGGTGATCGCGAAGTCGTGCATCATCGTCAGCGCCTTGACGTCGAGCGGACGGTTGATCGTCAACTCACCGTGGGCGTCAGCGCGGTGATAGGTGACGTGAGGCTGGAAGAGGTTGCCGTAGCCGAAGAAGTGCAGTTCGCCGGTGGTCGGGCAGATCTTCGGATGCGCGGTCATCGAGTCGACGAGCTTGCCGCCAAAGTCGTAGGCGCCCATCGTTTCCAGGTCGTTGGTGATCTCGTAGGGCAGCGACGACTCGACCAGGGCCAGAGTCTTGCCGGCGTGGTTGACCACGTGTGTGTTGGCGACGCCGGCCCGCAAGTTGCGGGTGCCGTCGGCGTTGTATAGCGGGAAGTCCTCTTTGAAGCTGTCGGTGCGGACCCAGCGGTTGCGGTACCACGCGGCGCGCCCGTTTTCGATGCGAACGCCGTGGATCATGCCGTCGCCGGTGAACCAGTGCGCGGTGGCCTGCCGCGGGTTCGGGCCGTTGCGCAGGTACCAGCCGTCGAGTTCGGGCGGGATCGCGCCCTCGACGGGCAGGTCGAATGTGGTCAGCTCGTCGGTGACAGGCGCGTAGTTGCCGGTCCGGAAGAACTGCCCGGTGCCCGGCAGGTTGGCGAGGTCGGCGTTGGTGTCGGTCATGTCGATGCCTCCGATGACGTGATATTCCAAACTTGACATGTCGAGGATGACATTTCACTAGCGACATGTCAATAGTGGAGGTAGAATCGTTCCTATGAGTCTTCGTATTGGCGCGTTAGGCCTGCTGGCCCAACAACCCGGCAGCGGCTACGACCTGTTGAAGAGGTTCGAAACATCGATGGCCAACGTCTGGCCGGCGACACAAAGCCAGTTGTACGGCGAACTCAACAAGCTCGCAGACGCCGGTCTGATCGAAGTGACCGACGTCGGCCCCCGCGGCCGCAAGGAGTACCGAGTCACCGATGCCGGGCGCGCTGAGCTGCTGCGATGGGTGATGAATCCGCAGGACGACCCGCCGTGTCGCAATACCGGGTTGCTGCGGGTATTCCTTCTCGGCGAGATACCCATCGAGGAGGCACGCGCCTACATCGGGGCCGTCGCCGAGCACGCCGAGTCCGAGCAACGCCGCCTCGAAGAACTACGCGCCACGGTGCGCTGGGCCGAGGACGACGCCGCCTTCTACGGCAGGGCGGCGCTGGAGTACGGCCTGCGCATTCAGGCCATGGAGGCCGAGTGGGCGCGGTGGCTGATCAAGGCGATCGACGAACGGATCGAGAAATAAACGTTGCATCCCCGATAGTTTACGATATATCGCATATGTATCGAAGCGCACACGGTGCTTCCCGGAAGGTAAAGGACCAGAGTCATGAGCAACCCATTCACCACCCCTGGCGGGCCGTTCGTCGGCCGGCCAGGTTTCGGATTCGGCTTCGGCCCCGCGCAACGGCGTGCGTTTCACGAAGCCAGGCGGCAGGCCCGACGGGAGTTTCGCGAACACCTCCGCGACCACGCCGGCGGGCATGACGTCCCGTTCGGCTTCGGTGCCGGTTTCGGCCCCGGCTTCGGTCCGGGGTTCGGTTTCGGTTTCGGCCCAGGCGGCCCGCGCGGCTGGCGTCGGGGCGGGCGTGGCCGCGGCCGCCGTGGCGACGTGCGTGCCGCCATCCTGGTACTGCTGGCCGAGCGGCCGATGCACGGCTACGAGATGATCCAGCAGATCGCCGAACGCAGTAACGGACTGTGGCGGCCCAGCCCCGGTTCGGTATACCCGACGCTGCAACTGCTGGTCGACGAGGGCCTGATCACCGCCAGCGAAACTGACGGCAGCAAGAAGCTTTTCGAGTTGACCGACGACGGGCGCGCGGCGGCCGAGAAGGTCGAGACCCCACCGTGGGACGAGATCGCCGAGGCCGTCGACCCCGGGCAGATCAACCTGCGATCCGCAGTCGCCCAACTGTTCGGTGCGGTCGCCCAATCCGCGCACATGGCCACCGCCGAGCAGCAGGAGCGCATCGTCGACATCGTCAACAATGCGCGTCGCGAGATCTACACCATCCTCGGCGAAACCGAGTAGCGTTCCGGCGCGCTGAGCCCTCGCTGGGCTCGGCGCGCCAGGTCAGGACACGTCGACCCAGTTCAGCGTCCGCTGCACCGCTTTACGCCAACCCGCATATCCGGCGGCGCGCTGGTCGTCGCTCCAGGTCGGCGTCCACCGCTTGTCCTCCTGCCAGTTGGCCCTCAGGTCGTTCGGGTCCGCCCAGAACCCGACCGCCAGGCCCGCCGCGTACGCAGCGCCCAGCGCGGTGGTCTCGGCGACCACCGGCCGCACCACGTCCACCCCCAGCACGTCGGCCTGGATCTGCATGCACAAGTCGTTGGCGGTGACGCCGCCGTCGACCTTCAAAACCTCAAGGTGCACACCGGAATCGGCTTCCATCGCGTCGACCACATCGCGACTCTGGTAGCAGATAGCCTCCAGCGTCGCGCGGGCCAGATGCGCGTTGGTGTTGTACCGCGACAGGCCGACGATCGCGCCGCGGGCGTCGGACCGCCAGTACGGGGCGAACAGCCCGGAAAACGCTGGGACGAAATACACCCCGCCGTTGTCGGGTACCTGGCGGGCCAGTGCCTCGCTTTGTGCGGCACCGCTGATGATGCCCAGTTGGTCACGCAGCCATTGCACCGCCGAACCGGTGACCGCGATCGAACCTTCGAGGGCGTAAACGGGTTTCGCGTCTTCAAACTGGTAGCAGACGGTAGTCAGCAGCCCGTGGTGCGACCGCACGATCTTATCGCCGGTGTTGAGCAGCAGGAAATTGCCGGTGCCGTAGGTGTTTTTGGCTTCTCCCGCGGCCAGGCACACCTGACCGACCATCGCCGCATGCTGGTCGCCGAGGATTCCGGTGATCGGCACCTCACCGCCGACAGGTCCGGTCTCCAGCGTGACGCCGTACGGTTGCTGCGGCGACGACGCCGCGATCGCCGGCAACATCGCCCGGGGAATCGAAAAGAACGACAACAGCTCGTCGTCCCAGTCCAACGTCTCCAGATCCATCAGCATGGTCCGGCTGGCGTTGGTGACATCGGTGACGTGTACGCCGCCGCGTGGACCGCCGGTCAGATTCCACAACACCCAAGTGTCCGGCGTGCCGAAGATAGCGTCACCGCGTTCGGCGGCTGCGCGCACCCCGTCGACGTTCTCCAGAATCCATTGCAGTTTCCCGCCCGAGAAATAGGTCGCCGGTGGCAATCCAGCTTTGCGGCGGATCACATCGCCGCGGCCGTCGCGGTCCAGCGCCGACGTGATGCGGTCGGTGCGGGTGTCCTGCCAGACGATCGCGTTGTAGTACGGTCGACCGGTGTGCCGGTTCCACACCAGTGTCGTCTCCCGCTGGTTCGTAATTCCTAGTGCCGCAATATCGTTCGGTGTGAGGTTGGTGGCGTTCATTACCGACATCAGCACCGATGCGGTGCGCTCGCAGATCTCGACCGGGTTGTGCTCGACCCAGCCGGCGCGCGGCAGGATCTGCTCGTGCTCGAGCTGGTGGCGGGCCACCTGGGCGCCGTCGTGGTCGAAGATCATGCAGCGGGTGCTGGTGGTGCCCTGGTCGATGGCGGCGACGAACTCGGCCAACTGCTCTCCTCCGGCGTGATGGCGCTCACTGCATGCAATCGTTCATGATGGCGCATGTGGGTACACAGATCCTCGACATTGAGAGCATGCCGCGGGGCGGTCCCGACGCCTCGCGCCTGGACCGGTGGTTGCAGACCGATCGCCTGGAATACCTCGACCGGCACGATGTCGACGATCTGAAGCGCACAGTCGTCCGCTCGCTGGATAGCCTCGGAAAACTCTTCGGTTACCACGCAACGTTTGCACGCATCGCGCTCGACGAACTCGCCGACGTGGCCGATCCCAAGATCCTCGAACTCGGCTCCGGCCATGGAGGGCTGGCACGGGCGCTTCTTGCGACGCATCCCACCGCCCACGTCACGGTCACCGACATCGAGCCCACGTCGGTGTCCGCCATCGCAGCCCGTGACCTCGGCAGTCACCCGCGAGCCACAGTCCGCGAGATGAACGCCACCGCCATCGACGCGCCCGACGGGTCCTATGACCTCGCGGTGTTCGTGATGTCCTTCCACCACCTGCCGCCGGCGCTGGCATCCCGTGTGTTCGCCGAAGGCACCCGCGCGGCAGACAAGCTGCTGGTCATCGACCTGCCGCGGCCACCGTCAATACTGCACATCCTGCAGTTGGCATCGATGCTGCCTTTGGCAATGCTGGTCCCGGTGGCACACGACTGGTTCATCAGCTCGCTGCGAGCCTACAGCCCATCGGCGCTGCGGGCACTGGCGCGGCACGCCGACCCGGACATCACGGTCGCGCTGCGCCGCGGCGCGTTCAGGCCTCCCAGGCGTCCGCAAATCGTGGTGGCCAGCCGGTTGCGCAGGCGTCGGTAAGCCTGTTGCATCAGCGGTGTGGGCGAAGAGGTCAGGCGCACCACGTACAACCGGGCACAGCGGCAGGAATACCGGCGCAAGGTGCAGCTGTGTTTGGACGTCTTCGAGACCATGCTGGCGCAGTCCAGTTTCGAGTTCGATCGGCCGCTGACCGGCATGGAAATCGAATGCAACCTCGTCGACGCCGACTATCAGCCGGCCATGTCGAATCAGCATGTGCTGGCCGCCATCGCCGATTCGGCCTACCAGACCGAATTGGGCGCCTACAACATCGAGTTCAACGTGCCGCCCCGGCCGCTGCCCGGACGTACCGGCCTGGAGCTGGAGGCCGATGTCCGGGCCAGCCTGAACGCCGCCGAGGCCAAGGCCACCTCTGGCGGCGCCCACATCGTGATGATCGGCATCCTGCCCACGCTGATGCCCGAGCATCTGACCGGCGGCTGGATGAGTGAGTCGACGCGATACCAGGCGCTCAACGAATCCATCTTCACCGCCCGGGGCGAGGACATCCAGATCGACATCAGCGGGCCTGAACCGCTCAGCTTGCACTCGCCGTCCATCGCGCCCGAATCCGCTTGCACCAGCATGCAATTGCACCTGCAGGTGTCGCCCGAGGATTTCGCCGACAACTGGAACGCCGCGCAGGTGCTGGCCGGCCCGCAGCTGGCGCTCGGCGCCAACTCGCCATACTTCTTCGGCCACCAGCTGTGGGCCGAAACCCGCATCGAGCTGTTCGCGCAATCTACCGACACCCGCCCGGACGAGCTGAAGGCTCAAGGTGTGCGACCTCGGGTGTGGTTCGGCGAACGCTGGATCACGTCGATCTTCGACCTGTTCGAGGAGAACGTCCGCTACTTCCCGTCGTTGCTGCCCGAGGTGTCCGACGAGGATCCGGTCGCCGAGCTGGCCGCTGGACGCACCCCGCAACTATCGGAGCTACGCCTGCACAACGGCACCGTGTACCGGTGGAATCGGCCGGTGTACGACGTCGTCGACGGCCGGCCCCATCTGCGGGTGGAGAACCGGGTGCTGCCGGCCGGGCCCACCGTCGTCGACATGCTGGCGAATTCGGCGTTCTACTACGGCATGCTCCGCACCCTGTCCGAGGAGGACCGACCGCTGTGGACCAAGATGAGTTTCGCTGCGGCACATGCCAATTTCCTGGAGGCGGCACGCCACGGCATGGACGCCCGGCTGTTCTGGCCGGGTCTGGGCGAGGTGACGACGGAGGAATTGGTGCTGCGCCAGTTGCTGCCGATGGCCCACGAGGGACTGCGGGGGTGGGGCGTCGTCGCTGAAGTGCGCGACCGGTTTCTCGGTGTCATCGAGGGTCGCGCCAAGAGCGGCCGCAACGGCGCCGGCTGGCAGGTGGCCACCGTGCGGGCGCTGCAGGAGGGCGGGATGACCCGGCCCGCGGCGCTGGCTGAGATGCTGCGACGGTACTGCGAGCACATGCACACCAACGAACCGGTGCACACCTGGGAGACGGCGGCGACCTGGAGTTGAGTCGCCCGCGGTGTTTCACATCAGCCCTTGGCGGCTCGCTGAGGTGTTGTGGTATGCGACGTGCTGGGTACCCGGCGGCCAGGTGCCCAGTGGTTGCATCATCTGTAGTGGTGTCGGCGAAACTGCCTTACGCCTGCTGTGTTGACACGAATTGTTAAGCGCAGTCCAAGAATACGAGGAGGGCTGCCACGGCCATTTAGGGTGGTGACAGCACCACCGTTGGACGCGGATCGGCTGGCCACCGCTTCTCGCCGAAAGAGTCGGCGCCGCGCGCCAACAAGCGGCAGGCCAGTCTTGCAGCACAATGGTTTTCTTGCCGCTGGCGCAGCCGGCCGATGTCACGATCCAGAGTTGCGGTGGCGGCCGGCATATCAAAAATCGGCGTCTCGCCGCGGTCGGCTCGATCTGGGCGCTGTCCGCGTTGCGCCACTCCCCGGACGCACGCCGGCACTACGATGGTCGCCGCGCCGTCGGAGACTGGAACCGCCAAGCCCAACGGCACCTGTTCAACAGACTTCTCGGCCAACTCCACCACTGCCTGCAGACCGGCCAGCTCTACGACGAGCACACGGCGTTTCCACCTCCTCTCCCACACGCGGCTTGACTCTTAACTTCGTGAGATGTCTTTTCTGTGATGGCGGCCCGGGCGGCCGCTGTATCGGTAGGAGCAACCACCCCCGCGCGTCGGACACTTTTGAGAACTATTTCCGGGCCGGGGCGGATCGGCCGGTGCTGGAAATGTCATCACGCGGCGGGACGCCAGACCATGGCGTGCACACCCCAGTTGGAGGTGATGCGTACACACCCACAGCAGAATCCGGAGCGACCCGGAGTAGCTTGGAGCCCATGGCAAATGAAGTGATGGACTGGGACAGCGCATATCGGCAGGAAGGTGTCTTCGAGGGTCCGCCGCCGTGGAATATCGGTGAGCCGCAGCCGGAATTGGCCGCGCTGGTCGCTGACGGCAAGGTCCGCAGCGATGTGCTCGACGCCGGGTGCGGCTACGCCGACCTCTCGCTGGCGCTGGCAGCCGATGGCTACACCGTCGTCGGCGTCGACCTCACCCCCACGGCAATCGCCGCGGCCAATAAGGCCGCAGAGGAACGCGGGTTGAGCAACGCCAGCTTCGTTCAGGCCGACATCACCTCGTTCACCGGCCACGACGGCCGCTTCAACACCGTGATGGATAGCACGCTGTTTCACTCGCTGCCGGTCGAGGGGCGCGACGGCTACCTGCGCTCGGTGCACCGGGCGGCGGCGCCCGGAGCCAGCTACTACGTGCTGGTGTTCGCCAAAGGCGCGTTCCCGGCCGAGATGGAGCAGGGGCCTAACACCGTCGACGAGGATGAGCTGCGCGAGGCGGTGTCGAAATACTGGGAGATTGACGAGATCCGGCCGGCGTTCATTCACGCGAACGTTCCGGTCGTCCCCGATGCGCCGTTCCAGATGCCGGAGTTTCCCAAGGATGACAAGGGCAGGTCGAAGCTGCCGGCCTACCTGCTGACCGCGCGCAAGGCGAGCTGACAGCTATAAGGCCGCGGTCGCGCCACCGAAAACCCCACTCGCGCCGCCACATTGGCTTCGCCGAGTTCGAGTCGTTGGGCCACCGACACCCAATCCGGCGGCGGCAGCCGCGGCTGCAGCCGCCGCATCAGGGCCGGGCGCACGGCAAGGACACCGACACCGCGCGGGCCGGCGATCCATTGCGTGACGACGCATAGGTCACGTCCGCACCCACCGCACAGTCCACGTGGCCCAGCGTCTGAGCGGCGTCGACGACCAGCGGCAATCTCAGTTCGGCGCAGAGTTCCGCCATCGCGGCCAGCGGTTGCACGACGCCGCGGCGGCTGGCCACCGCGGTGAGGTGGACCAGATCCGGCGGGTCGGCGGACAGGCCGACCGCTGCTTCGCCGACCACCAGTCTGCCGTCGTCGTCGGTGGGCAGCGGGCGCCGGGCGAATCCGTGCGCGGCCATGACGGCCAGGGTGGGGCCGTACTCGCCGGGCAAGCAGGCCAGCGTGCGACCGCCCGGCGGCCAACTGCCCAGCAGCAGGTCCAGCGCGTGCAGCGATTCGGTGGTGAACATGACCTCGGCGTCGGGCATGCCGGCGAGCGCTGCGACCGCGGCGCGCCCGCCGTCGAGCACGGGTTTGGCCGCCTCAGCCGCCACATAACCGCCGACTTCGGCCTCTTGCCGCGCGTGCTGCGCTACGGCGTCGAGCGCTGCGAAACTCTGCCGCGAGCAGGCCGGGCTGTCCAGGTGCAGCCCAGTAACCGGCGGGCGCCGCTCGCCACCGATCGGCCAGCGTGTCGGCGCCGATCACTTGACGGCCAGCGAGAGGCCGAAATCGCCGCCGTCGTCGGTCCACCACCGGGTCCGGCACAGCCCCGCCGCGGCCAACTCAGTGGCCACCGCGTCCGGCCGGAACTTGCACGACACTTCGGTGAGCATCTCCTCACCCGCGGCGAACTCGACGCTGAGGCCGAGGGCGCCGACCCGAACCCGCTGCCGGCGGCCGGCCCGCAGCCACATCTCGATCCGCTCTTCTCCGGCGTTCCAGCGTGCGACGTGCTGGTAGGCGTCGACGTCGAAGTCGGCGTCGAGTTCCCGGTTGATGACCGCAAGCACATTGCGGTTGAACCGGGCTGTCACCCCGGCGGCGTCGTCATAGGCGCGGACCAGCCGGTCGCTGTCTTTGACCAGGTCGGTGCCCAGCAGCAGGCTGTCGCCCGGCCACAACACCGCGGCCAACGTCGCGAGGAATTCCGCGCGTGGTCCGGGGGTGAGGTTGCCAATCGTGGACCCCAGGAACACGAACAGCCGTCGCCCACCGCCGGGAATCTCGGCCAGGTGTTCCTCGAAATCACCGCAGACGGCCTCGATTTCGATGTCCGGATACTCGTGTTGGATGGCTGTCGCGGCCGCTTCCAGCATGCCAGCGTCGACGTCGAACGGCACGAATCGGCGCAGCGATCCACGCTCGCGCAGCGCATCGAGCAACATCCGGGCCTTTTCCGACGTGCCGCTG
Organism: Mycobacterium sp.; assembly: GCA_035625875.1. Classification (GTDB taxonomy): domain Bacteria; phylum Actinomycetota; class Actinomycetes; order Mycobacteriales; family Mycobacteriaceae; genus Mycobacterium. The sequence goes on from DASPOT010000060.1 coordinate 30,515, forward strand.
CCCAGTTCGACCAGGGTGTCCGCCCCGCTGGCGGATGCAACCTCCGCCGAACGGGCACGCAGGATCGCAGCCTCCGCACGTGTCGGGTAATACTCGGGCAGCCGGGTGATCTGGTCGAAGAGCTCGCTGCCCACCGAATCGTAAAACCATTTGGGCGGCAATGACTTCGGCGTCTTCCGCAGACCAACAGACACGTCTCGACGCAACGCGTGATATGCGGAGTCGGCGGCCAGATGGTTGGACAGCGACAGCGCCATCAAGGTCCTTTCGTCCGATCCAGTGCGGTTACCGTGACGTGGTCCGCGGTCACCTCGACGAGCTGGCGGTCCGGCACGTCCTCCCAGTCGGAGTCGTCGTCATAAGGCTCGCTGGCCAGCACCACGCCGTCGTCGCGGCGCAGTATCGACAGCGTCTCCCCCCATGTGGTGGCCAGAAGCCGCGAACCGTTGGCCGCCAAGATGTTTAATCGGGCGTTTGGGTCCTCGGTCCCGACCGCCGCGATGGTCTCACCGAGAGCGTCGAGGCCGCGCGAGAAGATCAGGGCCGCGAGAATGGCGCTGTCGCAGACCGGTTCGGCCGATGAATTGGGCGGCAGCACGGCGCGGTCGACGATCCCGTTGTGCGCCAACAGCCAGTGGCCGTCGGTGAACGGCGCGGTCGCGCTGGCTTCGATCGGCATGCCGGCACTCGCCGAGCGCACCGACGCGACCACGCAGTGGCTGCGCAGCGCCGGCGCGACCGAGGTGAACGACATGTCGCCCCACAGCGGGGTGGTGCTGCGCCAGCGCCGGGGCGTCGCACCGTCGAAGAACCCGACCCCCCAGCCGTCGGCGTTCATCATCCCGTGTTTTTGTCGGCGCGGCGCATAGGACTGCACCCGCAGACCGTGCAGGGGGTTCAGCACCAGCGAGGAGAGCGTGACTTCTCGCCCGAGCCATCCGAGATGGCGGCACATCAGCCGCTGCGCTCGGCTTCCCCGTCCTCGACGGACCATGCCAACCGGACACCGGAGAAGATTTGCCGGCGGTACGGGTGATCCCAGTTGCGGAAGCTGGGCCGCAGGATGGACGGCTGCACCGCCCACGATCCACCCCGCAGCACCTGGTAATCGCCGCCGAAGAATGGCTGCGAGTAGCGCTGGTAGATCATCGGCACGAATCCCGGCCAGGGCCGCAGCGCTGACGCGGTCCATTCCCAGACGTCCCCCAGCATCTGCTCGGCGCCGTACGCGGAGGCGCCGGCGGGGTAGGCACCCACAGGCGCGGGGCGCAGCGCGGCACCGCCGAGGTTGGCATGGGCAGCGGACGGTTCGCCGGCTCCCCACGGGTGGCGGCGCCGGGCGTTGGTCGCCGGATCCCACGCGCACGCCTTCTCCCATTCCGTTTCGGTTGGCAGCCGGGCACCCGCCCAGGCGGCGTAGGCCTCGGCCTCGAAGTAGGTGACATGCTGCACCGGCTCGTCGGCGGAAATGGTCTCCACGTGGCCGAACCGGGTCCGGGTGCCGTCGGGGTTCCAGAATCGCGGGGCGGTCAACCCGGCCCGCTGGCGGTGTTCCCAGCCGCGTGGCGACCACCACTGCGGCCGGCGGTAGCCGCCGTCGTCGATGAACTGTTGCCATTCGCCGTTGGTGACCGGAACCCGGCCTATCCGAAACGCCGGGATGTCGACGATGTGGGCGGGACGTTCGTTGTCCAACGAGAACGGTTCGCTCGCGGCGTCGACGCCCAGCACGAACGGGCCGCCGGGCACCAGCAACGACGTCCCCGCCACCCCAGGCCGGCCCGCCGGCAGGGTGGCTGTCTCGCGCAGCAACGGCGCGCCGGTGCGCAGGTTCAATGCCTGCAACATGGTTTCGTCGTGCTGGTTTTCGTGGCTGACCACCATCCCGAACACAAAGCTCGCGTCGGGCTCGTCGGACAGCGCGCCGAGGGCGTCCAGCGCGGCGGATCGCACCGTGCGGCAATATGCCCGCGCCTGGTCGGGTGACAGCAGCGGCAGATCGACGCGGCTGGCGCGGGAATGGACAAAGGCGTCGTAGAGGCCGTCGACCTCGGGTGGCAACATCCCCGGCCGGTCTAGCTCACCGCCGCGCAGCAGCCACAGTTCTTCCTGCTGACCGATGTGCGCGAAGTCCCACACCAGCGGGCTCATCAGCGGGTCGTACTGGCGACAGAGTTCGGCGTCGTCGAAGTCGACCAGCCGAAGCGTCCGCTCCCGCGCCCGCCTCAGATCACGGGCCAGCTTTTCCCGTAACGTCACGATCCCCCTTGCGCCAACCGCGCGACCATCGGCGCGATACCGTGCTCGATCACCCGGTCGGAGAAGTCGCCAGCCGGGCAACGGCCCTGTTCGACGCTGCGGATCAACCGCTGCATCGCATCATCAAGCTCTGCCGGCACTCGCTCGGCGGCCGCGGCCACGCACCGGTTGGCGGCCGCGTAGAGCCGCCGGTCGCCCACGCCGATCCGGGCCGCGGTGTCCCAGGCGGTCGCGACCGGCTCGACGGCTTCCGCCGCGATGTCGGCAGCGGCCGGGTCGTCGAGCAGCGCCACCAGCGTGAACACCGCCGCTGGCCAGATCGCGTCGGGGACGCTGTCGAGATAGCGGATTTCCAGCCACTGGCGTGGACGCACCGGCGGGAACAGCGTCGTGAGGTGGTAGTCGAGGTCGGCGGTGGTCGGACGGCGACCGCCGAGCAGCGCCCGGCCATCGGCCCAGTCGGCGAAGGGCACGTAGTGCGTGACCGGCACGGTGTCCGGGTTGTGCACCAACATCACGGGCGCCTTCAGGGCGTAGCGCGCCCAGTCGGTGCCCGGATCGTCGCCGCTGGCGGTCAGGATGGGTCCGCAGCGCGCTGAGTCCAGCTCACCCCACACCCGCTGCCGGGTGGACAGCCACCCGGAGAATTTCCCGTCCAACAGCGGGGAGTTGGCGGCGATCGCGATCATCGTCGGTCCCAGCGCGTGGGCCAGTCGCACCCGTGCCGCCCAGCCGGCCTGCGGTCCGGCGTCGAGATTGACCTGGATCGACGCGGTCGACGTCATCATTGCCGCGCCCGCCCCCCCGGTTTGGCTGGCCGCGAAAAACTGTTCCATGGCACGGTAGCGTGCGCTCGGGTTGACGCGCATCGGCGGCCGCAGCGGGTCCGCGCCCAGCAACACCAGTCCCAGGCCGGCGCTGGTGAAGGCCGACCGGAGCACCGCTTGGTCACCAGTCATCGCGTCGATAGCCGGGACTGCCCCGTCGGCGGGTGGGCCGGACAGTTCCACGGCGCCACCAGGTTCCACGCTGACCACGCTGCCGCCCGGCAGATCCGGAAGCGACTCGAGAACGTCGGTGATTTCACTCCAGCTCGGTCTGCGGTGCGGATCGGCCAGGTCATAGCAGTGCGCCTCGACCTCCAGACCGACACGCCCCAGCGGGGCATCGGTTAGACAGGTGTCGATGATGTACTGCGCGGCGGCCGACGAGCCGGCCAGCTCGTCGGAGGCCAGGCGGGCGCGATCCAGCTGCGACGCTAACGCCATATCACCCGTCCCTCCGGGCCCGGACTGCGTGCGTCGCGGACCGTTGCGCGGCTATCCGGACAATAACCACCCGTTCCATCTTCCAGAGGGCACCGACATATTCCGGCGTTTTGCGGTGACATCCCCCGGAGGAGGTACCCAAATCCGCGCGGCGTTACTGACCGAGCGTGTTCTGCATGGCTCCGGCCAGCACGTTGACCGCGGGGCCGCCGTTGCCTGACTGGCAGACCTTCGCCTGCAGCAGCACGTTTTCCCGCAGCCGGGTCTGGGTGAAGCAGCGCCGGTCGGTGCCGGCTTCCTGTTTGGTCCATGCGGAATCGGTGGCCGTCGGCGGCCCACCGTCGAACGACCACACCTGCGTGATCCCGTTGTCAAGATGCATACCGGAGGTCTGCCCGGAGCAGCCCACGGTCCGGTCCACGACACGGTGGAAGGCCCGGTCGGCGGCGTCGTCGGTGGCGAAGACACCAACCGCCTGCTTTACGAAGTGGGTCTGGTCGGTGGCCGACGTTTGCGTGGTGGCGCCGTTGAAGGCGGCCAGGTCGGGGTCGTTGTACACCTCGGGCAGCCCGATGTCGGCCCAGTTGTTGCAGACCGGGATGTCGACCCAATAGTCCTGGAGCGGCTGGGTGAACACCGACTCCTGGCGCATTGGCCCGCCGACGATATTGCCCACGGATCCCTTGCCCATGACCGCGTAGTTGACCACGCCCGGGTCCGACGGGCGGGCCGCCGCGACCGGGGCCGCGAGTGCGCCCGCGACCCCGGCGACGGCGACCCCGACGCTCACCGCCGCGGCGGGGACGCGCATCGGCTAGACCTCCGATGAGACGGCTACGTCCACGTTCCCACGGGTGGCCTTTGAATACGGGCACACCTGATGGGCCTGCTTCATCAGGTCGTCCGCGACGCTCTGCTGCAAGCCCGGCAAGTAGCCGACGATGTCACCGGTGAGCCCGAAACCACCCCCGGAGTCCTTGCCAAACCCCACTTTGACGGTCACGTCGGTGGCGTCGTCGAGCTTCACATTGGCCTTGCCGGCCACCAGGCGCAGCGCACCTAGGAAGCAGGCGGCGTAACCGGCGGAGAACAATTGTTCGGGGTTGGTGCCCTCACCGCTGCCGCCCATCTCCTTCGGCGGCCGGGTCTCGAGGTCGATGCGGCCGTCGGCCGACTTCACATGGCCGTCGCGACCGCCGCCGGTTGCCGTGGACTCTGTGGTGTAAACGACTTCAATGCTCATGGGCTCGATCATGCCAACACGGCCAGCGAAACAGAAGCCAGGGTTTCGATCTGCGGCGGTTCACAACCCCGGCTGCCGTTTTACGACGGGCTCAGGTCCCAAAGTTGGCGCGAACGCCCTCCTGCACCTTCTTACCGAGATCGGCGTCGATGTTGCGCCAGTACTCGAACACCCGAGACAGCACTGGTTCTTTCACGCCGTTGCAGACAGCCCAATGATGTTGTGACCCAAGCGTTCCCGCGCAGCGTCGTCCATGACCTCGCGCACTAGGGTGCGGGGCTGACCCCAGTCGTCGTCCTCGGCGCGGAGCGTGTACGCGGCGCGAACCGTATCGCCGCCGGCGTACCAGCGCACCTCAGCGGCCGCTGGTACGGCAATTCGCGCAAGTGCCCCAGAAGACCACTTCGGCCTCGTCGACATCGAAACCCGCGGCAGCCGAAGGCTCGAGGCAAGGCGCCTCGCCGATGACGCCGTCGACGTCGGTGACGGCGCCGCAGCAGGTCGTAGACGGCCTGGGTAGACACCGGACCCAGTGCGTCGCGGACATGGTTAGCAACCTCGTCGGCGGTGAATGTGGATGGGCTTTAAGCGCTTTCAACACGGCGACGCGCGGCGCGGTGACCCGCAACCCAGGACCCCGCAGGTGGCCGGGCTCGTAGTCGCCCGGTGCGAAGGTCGCTTAACCCCGTATGCCCCTTTTCTGGAACTGATCGAGAAAAGAGTGCACCCGGTTTTTCCGTCGGACTTCTTGTCAGGGGCGCGGCGGAGCAGGGGTCGGAGCGGTGGTCGTCGGCGACGGACCGCCCGGACCCATGCCCGGGCCGCCGGGCATCATCGGCATCATCGGCATCATCGGCATCATCGGCGGACCACCGTGCCCGCCGGGGCCCATGCCCGGGCCGGGAGGACCGGCCGGGAAGCCGGGACCGCCAGGTCCGCCGGGGAAGACGAACCACTGTCCGGCGCCCGGCGGTGGGCCACCCGGCCCACCAGGGCCGAACATGCCGTGATGATGCTGGTACCAGTGCACCTGGGAGTGCCTGCCGAGCGTGAAACCGCTAAAGAAGATCACCGCGACGATGAAGACGATCCCGGCGACGATCACCACCCAGGCCGCGACTTGGTAGAGCCTGGGCGGATTCGCCGAGTACGCCGGCGCTTCGAAGGGCGGCAGAGGAGGAGCAGGAGCAGGAGCAGGCGGCGGCGGCGCGGTCGGCTGGGTCGAGGGTTCACGTGTTTCGCTCATGTCTTGAATAATGCCTACGCACAGGACGGCCCAAAAGGTTCCGGCCATGAAATTTCTTCAGAATTAGGTGCTCTCTGGGGCGGTCAACGGAAGAGTGACCTCCCTCAGCGCAGGTCAGCCTGCCGACCGCGCTCCGCGAAGATGACCGGACATCGCATCGACGGTCCGGGCCGCGGACTGCCAACAGCGAGCCTCTGGAGCGTGGCGGCGTCCGGCCGGTGCTTACCGCTTTACTGTCAACACCAGAACGCGCAGACGAAAAACAGAATCGTCACGACGATGAGGATGATTCCGCCGAGGATCACGACCCACGCCGCGACTTGGTAGAGCCTGTCCGGGTTTGGTGGCGGCGCCGCGGCCGGAGTCGGCGGGACCGACGCTTCAGGTGTTTCGCTCATACACCGCATAATGCCGAGGCCACGAACCGCCATGAAGGCATTCTCGCCATGAAACTACTGTGAGTTACGGATCGCGGGACACGCCATCTGTGGGCGAGCAAACTGCTGACACCACGGTTCTGTAGAACAACGCGCGGAGCAGTTATGCGTGGCCCGGCGACGATGCGGCCGTGCAGCGGGCGAGAAGGAGCCGGGCAATCGGAGGTAGCCCGGCGCTCTGGTAGAGCGCCGGGCTACTGGCGGTTTGTGTTACGGGGTCGACGGAGCGGTGGACGGGGCGATGGACGCCGGCGGCTGGCCGGGTCCTGGAGTCACGCTGACCGGCCCGCCGGGCCCACGGGTCGGACCGCCCGGGGCGACGGACCCTGGTCCACGGTACGGGTGACCCGGGTGGACCATGGCCTGGTGATGCCGGTGATGGTGGTGGAAGTAATGCGGCCCGGCGTGCCTGCCGAGTACGAAGCCGCTAAAGAACACGACCGCGGCGATGAACACGATCCCGGCGACGATGGCGACCCAGGCTGCGGCCTGGTAGAGCCTGTTCGGCTTTTGCGGTTCTGTTGTCGTGGCGGTAGTCCGCCTGGTGGTGGGTTCAGGTGTTTCAGTCATGTCTCGAATAATGCCTGGGTAAACAATAGCCGTCGCTATGTGTTGGTTATGTAACTGCTATGAGCAACGGCTACCCAAATTCTGGTCGGGCTTGAACGGGTTGACCGCGAACTCAGTTCTCGCCGTTTGAGCATGTTTGCGGTGCTGCGAGCGATGGAAAGCACCTTGTCATAGCGTTGGAAACGTTCACGCGCGAAGACGGTGACCGAAGCGTGGAGAGCGTGAACCACTCCACGTCGCCGGAGCGCGGCTGGCGCTTGTTCACCGACACCAGCTCCCGCAGCTTCACGTCCAACTCCGTCTGCGGGTGCTGCACGATCACCTTGTTCATCAACTCGGTGGCGATGCGGCGCGCCTGGCCTCTAAAACGTGTTCACCAGCCTTCGCTGTTCCACCATCTGGCGGGACATTGTGTAGTGGTGGTAGTGCATCGCGCACTTGAGCACGCAGATGAACAACACGTTCGGATCCGGCCGTCGGCGGAGCATAGTCGTCATCCGACGGCGATAGATCTGGCGCAACTCCGGGTCGGGAACGTTGGTCATCAGGCGTAGAAACAGGCCGATCGCTCGCAGGGCATCGACCGACTGCGACTTCCATTTCTTCCACGGATGTCGGCGCCAGTAGGCTTGACGGGTCCGGGCGAAATCGAATCGGCGCATGAGATACAGGTTTTCGAGCCGCTCGAAGTAGAACTCGGCATCGTACAAGTCCCGCATCAGGCCGATGTACCCGTCGCGCAACTCGTCGCGAGTCATGCCGAGCGGAATGACGTTGGTGCCAAACTCCTGTGCGTCTTCGAGATCGACGCGACCTTCGTCCTTCAAACGAGCGTAGAGCGGCGTCTTCGGGATCGCCGAGAGCATGCCAACCATCGCGTGCATGATGTCGGTCTGACGCATGAACTCGCGCTGGGCCTTGAAGACCCCGGCATCGTCGTGGTCGAACCCGACGATCATGCCGCACCACACTTCGAGACCGGAGTCTTGCACTTTGCGGACGCGATCGACGATCGTCCCCCCTCTGCGGACATTTTGATACTTCTTCGTCTCGCGCAGCGATTCATCGTTCGGGCTCTCGATGCCGATGAAGACGGTCTGGATGTTGGCTGCGTCCATCAACTCCATCAGCTCATCGTCTTCGGCGAGGTTGAGCGACGCCTCAGTGAAAAACGTGAAGGGATACCCCTCGGCGGCTTGCCACGCGGCAATGTCGCGCAGCAACTTCTTCACCGCGATCTTGTGCCGATCAGGTTGTCGTCGACGATGAAGGCGATTTCCATGTGCCGCTTGCGCATCGCTTCCAACTCGGCGATGACCTGTGCGCTCGCCTTCAGCCTCGGCCTACGGCCGAACATGATGATGATATCGCAAAACTCGCACTGGAACGGACAGCCGCGGCTGAACTGAATGCTGCCGAACAGATAGTCCTTGACCTTCAGCAGGTCGTATCGTGGCACCGGCACGCGAGTCATGTCGGTCGGCTCCAGTTGCTCGTAACGGTGCCGATGTCGCCCCTGGGCCCACTCTTCAAGAAACTGCGGCCAGGTCGTTTCCGCTTCGCCGACGAAAATCACGTCCGCCAGGCCTTCGAAGTAGTCTTCCTGCACACTGACCCACGGACCGCCGACGACCGTGAAAACGCCACGGGCTTTGAGTTCGCGGAGAATCTCGCGCATGCGATGGCGCTGGACGATCATGCCGGTGAGCCCCACGATGTCGGCCAGCGCCAAACGGTCATAGTCGATCGGCTCGACGTTCTCATCGACGATCGTCAAGCAATGGTCGTCAGGCGTCAACGCGGCGATCAGCGGCAGGCAGGCGGTTGGTAGATTGCACTTCTTACCGAGCAGCGGAAGCGCGTGTTCGAGGCCCCAGTAAGACACCTCGAACCGAGGATTGATGAGGACGATTTCAGCCATAATCATCTGCTTCGACCGGAGTGGTGGATCGCGGTGCTACGCCCAAGCGCCTGCGTTTGCCGGCCGCATTTTAACACGTGGAGAAGGCGAAGCGAACTTTCGAAAACGGTTGACGCCGAGCACCGATCCACCTACCGAACCTGACGATGCCGCCGCCGGGGTGGTGGCAGTCACCACTGCGGCCAGCCGGGCCGCGTTGTCTCCATCAGTGTGACAACGTCGTGACAGGCACACTCGATCGCGGACCGCTCGGTAGGCTTCTCGTCTAATCTTGGGCACGTTCGAGCTTTGCCGGCCACCGGGTGTTGAAGGCCCGCTGACTCGGGCCTACCGCCGTACAGCCCTTCAAAGGACATTAGAGCGGCTCTGTAATGTCCTTTAGAGGTGTCATCGCGCTCTTCAGACACAAGTGACGGGACTCCGTTAACTGGTCAAGTGATCGTGAGAGTCGTTCTCACAGAACGGACCGCAGCATAGCCGGCTTAACCCGGCTATGTCGGGACATCCCGGGTCCTTAGACTGTCAAGCCGCCTCGCGACGTCGCCGACACCTGATTCGCTCACATATACACGGCGTGAGGAGTTTCGTTACTCATATCGAGTTGTGGCGCCAGCACGCTGCGCAGGCTCGCGCCAACCAGGTTTCCTACGAGCGCATGGTCGCCGCGGCCGAACGCACCGCCGAGCGCAGCCGCGGGCTCGAAGTCGACGGCCTAGAACTGTGAAAGCCATTTCGGGCTTCAGCGGCTGGTAGCGGTGCGCGCCCGCGCGCATGGCAGCGCAAGCCGGTGTTGTGGTGTTGCGTCCCTAGCCCGCACCATCGACACCCTTTACCGAGGTGTATTGCAGGCGTATCGTTCGGCCTTGCCAGCACACGTCGTCTTGACAGCCTGTCAGGAGGTTTCGGCGTGCGATGACGTTGAGATCGTTCCTCCGTCTGGCCGTCAGGGAACCGTCACATTTCCGCAAGCTACCCCGACAGTAGATACAGACGGAGGTAACGCTGATGGCTCGTGTTGCGGTGATCACCGGAGCCAGTCGGGGAATCGGTGCGGCAACCGCACTGGTCCTCGCGGAGCGGGGGTTTCGGGTGGTCGTCAACTACCGGTCCAGTGCCGAGCAAGCAGACGAGGTGGTCCGGGCCGCGATCGCGACTGGTGTTGAGGCCGTGGCGATTCGGGCCGATGTCACCGCACCCGACGATGTCACGGCAATGGTCGACGAAACCGAGCGGCTTTGGGGCCGGGTCGACGTGCTGGTACACAACGCATTGATCCCTTTTGATGTCACCTCGTTCGCCGATCTGAGCTGGGAGCAACTCGGCGGCAAGCTGGACCGAGAGCTGCATGCCGCCTTCCTGATTACCAAAGCTGTTGTGCCGGGGATGATTTCCCGCAGCTACGGCCGGCTGATCTATCTCAGCACGGGGTTGTCCCGCCGGCCCCGCGAAGGCATGATCACGCTGGGCACCGCCAAGGCGGCGCTGGACCAGTTTGTCCGGTTCATCGCACTCGAGCTGGCGCCGCACGGGATCACCGCCAACCTCGTCGCGCCCGCCACGGTAGACGAAACAAAGGTGACCGGGCAGTTGACGACCGGGCAGGTGCATCAACTCGGCGCAACCAACCCCATGGGGCGTCTGGTGCGCCCCGAGGAGGTGGCCGAGACGGTGGCTTTCTTGGCCAGTGAGGATTCCGGTTTCACCACCGGCCACTACCTTCCGGTCAACGGCGGCCTTGCCATGGATTGAAACCAGGTTCCGCCGCTGCCGAAGTCAGCAGATCGGGAAAGGGGTTTTGGCCGTGCAGACGATCGATCTGGCCTATGTCGGGCGTGGTATCCACGAGGAGCTGGTCGCCCATATTGCCGACCAGGAGGGCTATTACGAGGATGAAGGTGTCCACGTCGCCATCCGCGACGGGATCGGCTGGAAAGCGGAGCGCCTGCGCCGCGGCGCGGTGATCGGTCTGGGTCGGGCCCTGTTGTCACGGCTGACCGACGGGATCGGTTGGACAGCGCTCAGCGTCAACACCGATCATCCGCTGTTCTGGTTTCTCGGCAACGCCGATGTGACGTCCATGGCGGATCTCCGCGGGCGGCGCCTGGCCGTCCACGCCCCCGATAACCCTCCCGGTACTTTCGCCCGGATCGTCCTGTGTAAGCAGGGCCTGGACCCTGACCGCGACCTGGAATGTGTGGTGCGCCATCCGGGTGACTACCAGATGGACCTGCGACGTCTTCGGGACGGCTCGATCGACGCCGCTTACGTAGGCAGCACGCTTTCACCTGAACAGGTCGCCGAGGAAGAAGGGTTCCACGTGCTGGCCTGGGTCGGCGATCACTTCCAGATCCCCACCGTGGGCGTCGCCGTGGACCCCGTCCATATCCCGCTGGACAGCCCCGCGGTGCAGGCCCTGGTGCGGGCCAACCAGCGGGCCCTGAGGACCCTTGCCGAACACCCCAGCCTGGCCGTCGACTACATCGCCTGGTTCCTCAACCGACTCACGCGTGATGAAGCGCAACGACACTACGAACGCTACGTCGGCCCGTACTTCATCCCCGACCGCCAGGTGGACCTCAACATCGCGCAGCAAGCGATCGACGCGGTTGCGGCCGAACTGGGCGTCGCGCCAGTAGCCGCCGACGCCATCTATGGGCCGTCCGCATGAACTTCAGCACTGTCGAAACTCGTGACCGGTCTGTGTCCGGCCAGACTGACGGCCGATCGGCTGGCAAGACCCCGTTACTGAGTAACCCGGAATCAGAGCCGATTCTGTTCTATTCTGAATTCAAATGAATTCGCAGGCCATACGGTGCCGCCCTCCCCAAGGAGGGCGCCTGAACACCGCGCCCCTGCTCGCGCTGACGTCAAGGAAACGCATTGTCCCCGAGCGTATTCGGTGGCCGGCGTATAGCTAACCCAAATGAAGTTAATGAACAAGGAGGCCGAGCGCGATGGCATCGAATGAGAATCTAAGTCAACACAGATTTACCTTGAACAACGGCAGCGGTGAGATCCCGGCGCTCGGGTTTGGGACTTCGCTTTCCGATCGCAAAGAGACGCGAAATGCCGTCAAGACCGCGGTCGAGGTTGGGTTCCGTCACCTCGACGCCGCCGAGCGGTACCGCAATGAAGCGGAAGTCGGCGCGGCGCTCAAAGAGTTGTTCGCTGACGGGACCGTGCGCCGCGAGGAGCTGTTTGTGACCACAAAGCTGTGGAACAACAACCATCGCCCGGAACGGGTCAAGCCCGCGCTGCAGGCCAGCCTGAACAGACTCGGGCTCGACGCCGTCGATCTGTATCTGGTGCACACCCCGTTCGCGTTCAAGCCCGGCGATGAGCAAGATCCCCGCCACCCAGATGGAGCTGTCATCTACGACGACGCAGTTACGTTAGAGGAAACATGGGCCGCGATGGAGGCCCTTGTCGACGAGGGCCTTTCGCGAGCGATAGGCCTGTCCGATATCGACGCCGAACGCACCCAAGAGATCATCAATACTGCTCGAATCAAGCCGGCGGTCGTAGAGGTCGAGTCGCACCCGTATCACCCACAATGGGAACTCCATAAATTGTGCAAGACACATGGGATGATCCTGTTGGCGTTCGCGTCGCTGGGACACGCGCTGGAACCTCGACTGCTCGACGACGCTCTCATTGGCTCGATCGCTCGGCGTCTTGGAAAGACGCCCGCGCAAGTGCTTCTGGCCTGGGGTATTCAGCGCGGCAGCGCGGTTCTAACGTCATCCGTCAAGCCAGCACGCATCAGCGAGAACTTCGATGTCACTGCGCTTCCTGAGAGCGCGATCCAAGAGATCAACGAGCGTCTCGAAACTCGGTTCCGGTTCAATTCCGTTGTTGACGGCGGAGAACCGGGCTTTGTTGAGGTGCCCTAGCTAGGCGAGACAGTCAAGGCAGCCACGAGCACCTCGATTCGTGGGCTTTAAGCCGTGATCAGGACTCTGAGATGACGGGGAGGAGCAACTTCATTCCGTTCATGAGAGGCGTTCGACGGGTTGATCGATGACAGCGGCGATCATGTAGTCCTTGTCGACGTGCAGCACTGTTAAGGCCGCGAGCCCGGCGGTCGCCGCGACGACGCGGGTGTCGATGGCTGCTCCGACTGGACCTCACCGCAGAGGTCGTAGCCACCGAATGGGGTGTGGTTGGGCACGTGGCGAGTACCGTAGCGCTGGCGGCGCGTGCGGATCGGTCCGCCCGATTCAACCCAGCCGGTCGGGTAGCGGCCGTTCACTTGTTGGATCCACTGGGCCATCGCCTGCTTCTGCTTGGCGTTGGTGCCCGATTCGGGGGGCGGGGGACGAGTGGGAGGTCCCGCCAGCCGGACCAGGCGTAGTCGTGGGCATCTTCGGCGGCGGTGTTCTCGCAGTCGCGCAGCGGGCCTTCCCAGTCGCAGTGCAGGCAGGCTCCTCGGTAGACGATGTCGCCGACGCAGGAGCAGTTCTGGTTGTGGTGATCGCAGCACAGGTCCGCGCTCAGGATTGTGGGCCTGCACATGTCGGAAGGCTCATCGCCACCGAAGCGCATCGCACCTAGCTGAGCGTGCCAGGCGTGCGAGCGGCGGTAGCAGTCGAAGTGGCCGTAGTGTTCTTGCCACTGCTCAAGAGCGGCGAGCCGGGCGAAGGTGCACGCCACTGGCACCCCCGAGCCAGATTATCGGCACTTGCGACAGCTTTAAAACTATTGCAGCGCACGATGATAATGAGTAGATGGGGCTTCTACCGATAACCCGCCGTATTTGATCTCGCCGTATTCGTCGTCCGGGCGTGAATATTTGGCGACGCCGACATAGGTGGAGCTGCTGCCGCGGATTGACCGCCACCCTCGGAGGCCGCGCAGACGAGGGAGAGTCAAGGTTTGCAGAGGCACTGCGAGTGCCCAAGCGACTCGCCCGATTAAGTTTCGATATCCCACGAATGTCGTCAGACGACGCGCGTCATCCAGCTGCACGACGTGGGCGGTGAGAGGGGCGAGTCTTGCTCCGGCACCATCAGATCGGGTTGGGCGGATCGGATGGCCAACCCAGTACGTGATCTTTCGCTGGGCGCGGCCCTAGACGAAGCCCGACCCCGATGCGCCAGCCCAGGGTGAGGCGGCGCGTATCGACAGCTGCAGTTTGGAAGACGGCCGTCGCAAGGATTTGGCATGCCGCAGACGAAAGGCGATCAGCACCGGACGCATCGCGAACCGACCGTTTGAAAGCCGCTACCGTCGGGTATCGCCGGAACGGGAGGTCGCGAAAGTGCGTCCAGGACGAGGCGGTAACGGGTTAGTCTTCAATCGCATCTGTGAACGATCCGCCGGTGATGAAGGGGCCACGACACGGAGGAGAGCAGTGGGAAAGCGTGAGATATTGATGAGCATAGCGGCCGCGGCCACTGTGGTTGCGGGTTTGGCTAGTTGTTCGAACAACAAGTCCAATACGAGCTCATCGTCGGCTGGCACGGAGAAGGTCGTCATCGACGGTCAGAACCAGAACATCACCGGTCCAGTCAGTTGCACCCCGGCCGGCGGTAACCTCAACATCGGTATCGGTGATCCGACGAATGGGATCGGCGCGGTGATTACTACTGCCAATCCGCCAGCCGTCCAGGCCGTCGGATTGGGCAACGTCAACGGCGTAACGCTGGGCTACTCTGCCGCCGCACCGAATGCAGGCAACGTCCAGGCCACAAAAAACGGCAACTCCTACACGATCAAGGGCACCGCGACGGGCGTTAACATGGCCAGCCCGCAGCAGCCGGTGACTAAACCATTCGAGATGGATGTGACTTGCCCCTAGCGCAGACCATCCGCGACGGATCAGCGTGGCGGCCTGGGCGCGCAGTTTCGGTGCCCGGCCGCCGGGTAGCCAGACCAGTGTTGACAGTCGAAGCTCGGAAGGGACGAACGGGTATGTATGTGAAGCGCGTGGCCGGCGCGGCAATTGCGGCAGGTGTTGGCATGTCAGCACTGACGGTAGGCGGAGAGCTTGCCAACGCCGCCCCGTTGAAGCCACCCCCGCCTTGTGTGAACTGTGGACCGAGTCTTGGCGGACCGGGGCGCGGGCCGGCCCCTGACGAGCCGCCACCACCTGGGCCTCCCGGGCCTCCCGGGCCTCCGGGGCCTCCGGGACCGGGGCCTGGTGGACCCGGACCTGCGGGACCGGGACCCGGTGGACCCGGACCTGCGGGACCGGGACCCGGCGCACCCGGACCCGGGCCGAGACCCGGCGGACCGGGACCCGGCGCACCCGGACCCGGGCCGAGACCCGGCGGACCGGGACCCGGCGCACCCGGACCCGGCGCACCCGGACCCGGCGCACCCGGACCCGGCGGACCCCAGGCTCGACCCCAGCCGTACACGCCGAAGGGCGCTTACGATCGGGGTAATGCCCAGGTGGGCGGCCCCACGGATGCGCCTCGCGGCTTCAGCACACCCGGCCATGGCGCGCCGCCTCCGCCGCCAGCAAGAGGGTTCGGCTGGAATGATGGACCTCCTCCCGGTGGCCCGCCGCCTAACTGGTATGGGCCGCCGCCTCCGGGTGGTTGGAACGGTCCTCCACCGCCCGGCGGTTGGAACAGCCGGTGGAACGGGCCGCCGCGCAACATAGCCAGCGCACGGAGCGACTTCGGGCCGTTCAATTACAACGGCTACACCTCGATTCCGGTCTTCAATCCAGTTTTCGGTGGATGGGGCTTCTGGTTCTTCGGTATCTGGATTCCGCTGTACTGACGCAACTTAAACACTTCCGGCGTCCGGACCGTGCTGCACAGGTCCGGCGCCGGAAGGCCGTTTATGGGGACAGCTGGGCTACTTAGTTTTAGTCGGTGCGGGGGCTGCGCATGTCAAACGGACTCGCAAATTCGGTTGCTGCGCATGCGACGCGTATCTCGTCATTCTTAGGCCCGCGCACGATGAGGGCCATCGTGCGGTTCAACGAGCGTATGACCAATCCAGCGGCTATACGCCTTGCCCCGCGCCTGCCGTACACGTAGTACACGTACTGAGGTTTTCTTAGTGAGTTCCGCGCTGCAAGGTCGATAGCACGATCGCGGCTGCGACAATTGTGCCGATTCTGTTCGGGCACAGGCGGATTCGCCGCAGACACCGCCAGCGCCCTTTGAGTTCGGCATTGGCTCGTTCGCCTATAGCCCGCAATGCGGTCAGCAGCATGTTGTAACTCTGGTTCACGGTGTCGAGGTCGCGGCCCTTGACCGGGGAGTGCACCCCGATTCCCGCTCCTTGGTACCCTTTGTCGGTCAGCGTCGGCACGCCGTCGGCGGCGGATTTGTACAGCGCACCAAGGCAATGGGCGCGCGCGGCGCTGATGTCGTGCACGCTGCCCGGTTCGACCTCGCTCGACCACACCGGAAAGCCGGTCGGGTCGGCGAGGATCTGCACGTTGCCGCCCTGGGTCTCGTGCTTGCCCGAATACCACCGGTGATGCCCGTCGTCGGTGCGCTCGTTCACCCGGTCGATGCGGATCAGCGTCCCGTCCAGCACTAGGTGCGACCAGCCTTCCCGGTTCGCCTGTTCGAGCACTTGGTGCAGGTCAGGGGCCTGTTCGGCGATCACGTCGATCGCCTCGTGCAGGTATCGGTAACTGGTGGAGATCGGCAGACCCGCCTCGGCGGCGAGCAAACGTATCGGCGCGTCGTCGCCGAACCACCGCAACGCCAGCTTCGCCTGCGTGCGCGCCGAGCCCGCCCGGCGTCCTTTCCGGGTGCCGATCTCGCGGCGATGCCCCCGCAGTAGCGCGGTCACATGCAGCAGGGTTTCCTCGGGCACATCGCAGATGGCAGAGGAGGTGAACACGTGGGGTCCTTCTCGGCGTGGATCGGCTTCTTGGTCGAAACCGGATCCTCAAGGACGGACCCCACGTCCACGCTCACGACACGCCGACCACACCACCAGTCACACAAACATCACACGTCCCAAGTGAGAAAAGCTCATTAAACTCGGTTGTATGAATGTTGCTCATCCTTGGCTGCCGGTTGTTCTTGTGGCGCTGGTGGTGTGGGCAACGTTCTGGAAATCTCTCGCGCTTTGGCACTCGGCGCGTCGCGCCAACGTGGTTTGGTTCATTGTCCTATCCGTAATCAACACGGCCGGCATTCTGGACATCGTGTATCTGGCGATCGCCGGCAAGTTGAAGCCGAAGCAACTGTTCACAAAGTAGCTATGTTTGGGCACCCAGCAACACTCCGGGCCAGCCGTCTTTCCGCCGAGGCTCGGCCAGTCCTACCGATCGCGTCCATCTTCCCGCTCGAATAACTCGCCCCGTTTGCGCCATCAATATCCATTTACCCGCACATTTATTCCGTCGAACTCAAACGCATGTGCCGGGAGAGGTGATTGAGCGCCGCTTTGGTTGCGCTGTAGACCCCTTGCCCAGATCCCGTGATGTGATCAGGCGCCGACCGCCGATACTGGAAATATTCAAGACATGCCGACGCCGGATGGCGTTCTCATCTGGAGTATGGCGCCACGCCTGATTCGCCACCTGCGCCGCAAGCTGCAGCGGCACAACAACGTTCAACCAGAACTGACTCTCGGCACTGTCGAGAACGCGAGACGAGCCGATGATCGGACCCCACGTGCTGGTGGCCGCAGCGTTGATAATCACATCGATGCGCTCGAAGCGAGCGAGGGCCACCTCTACGACCCGTCGGCGATCGGCGTCGTTGCACAGGTCGGCTTGCACGATGTAAATCGGGCTCTCATTACCTTGCAGCGCGGAACTCACTGAGAAAACCTCACTGCCATCGCTAATGAGAAGCGAACCCACTGGTCAGACCGTCAATAGCGGCATCGCAAGCAGACGACGAGGGGAGCCCGCCAATCCGGCATCTGTTGCAATAATCCTCGTTTTACTGGTAATCCGCCATATTCGACTTGGTCGTATTCCCAGCCCTCGCTTTTCTTCATCCAGGCTAGTCTAGGGCAGTTGAAAGATATGTGCAGGCGTTCGCTGTTAGAGATGGCTGGGTCCACAAGCGATTAGGCGTTCGGATATCGCGAGTGGGTTTGTCTCGGCGTCGAATGCGATTTGAATGAGGTTGGGGCGCGGCGGCGGGAGGTCTGCGTTTACTAAGATCCCCGGCGATGCTTGATGTGCTGGTCAAGTTGGTCTTCGAACCAGGCGAAGGCATCGCGCATTTCGATGAGACGATAGTCGGCGCGTTTGCCCGCGGCCGCGATGCCTTTGTCAGCGACCTGGCGCAGTCGGCTGAGGGCGCGCAGCTTCGCCTGCAGGGGCGCGTCCCAGCTTCCTGAGGCGAGCCGGTAGTAGATCTTGCGGTCACGTGGGCGTGAAACGCGTTCGAGCATTCCGGCGGTGATGAGTTGC
The DNA here is from genome assembly GCA_035625875.1 of Mycobacterium sp. Taxonomy (GTDB): domain Bacteria; phylum Actinomycetota; class Actinomycetes; order Mycobacteriales; family Mycobacteriaceae; genus Mycobacterium. The sequence continues at coordinate 48,808 of DASPOT010000060.1, forward strand.
TGGATGGCGGCGCTGACCGCGGCGGCCGAAAGGTGCAAGCCGTCTTGGATGTGTTGCGCTGATTGTTCGGGTGGGTCGCAGACCATCATCCAGGCGGTGATGCGCATCATGGCCCGGGGCAAGCCGATTTCCGGGCCGAGTGCACCAAGCTCTTCGACGAAGGCGCCCTGCCAGCCGGCTTCGGGTTCGGGGGCTGTCAATCGAGACCGGTTCATTGGGGACCTCTGCACGAAACAGCAAATCGGCGACGCACTTGATCGCTCTACCGCAGGGTTGGAAACAGCGTAAGCGCCGTGTCGCGTTCGATCGCCTGAATGTCGTCTTGGGTGAAGCCATCGTGGCTGTGGATACCGCTGATGGTTGCCGGTACGGCCGCTTCGGTGGCGAATATGTAATCGGTGCCGAAGACGATATGCGAGCAGTCGGTGATGGTAAGCAATGATGAAAAGCAGTGCGGTGAGGCCGATAGCGCGGTGTCGTAGTAAAAGCCGCGCAGGAAGTAATCGGGTCCTTCCGGCAGCACGTTGTCTTTGAACCTCAGGTAGTAGCTCAGCTGCTCGGGCATCTTTTCCTCGAGTCTGTGCGAGACGGAAAAGAGTCTGCCGATGCCGTCGGCAACGACGGGTGCGGCTCCCTTGAGATTGGCCAGCATCGACGCTGTGATGCCAACTCGCCCGGCCAGGTAGGGCACCGCCCCGCCGGCGTGGGCGAGGATGAAGCGGATGTCCGGATATTTTTTGGTGACGCCGTTGACGATCAGCGAGAACGCCGTGCGGGTGGTGTCGAAACACACGTCGAGCATGGATTCGGGAAGGCCCAGATGGGATTGCTCTTGCCCTGGTGGTGATTGTGGATGAATGAAGACCACGGTCTTTCGCCGGTTCAGCTCTGCGAACAGCTCGTCGAATCGAGGGTCCCCTAGGTAGTAGCCGTCGTAGTTGGTTAACAGGATGACGCCGTTGAGTTTCAGTTCATCTTGGCCATACGCGAGCTCGTCGAGGGCAGCATCGATGTCGGGCACAGGCAAGGTGGCGAAAGCGCCGAACCGTCCTGGGTGGTCGTTGATGAGTCCAGCACAGATCTCGTTGGTTTGGCGGGATAGGTCCCTGGCGATCGCTGACCTGCGGTCGGTCTCTTTGAAATAGACTCCCGGGGCTGAGATCGAGACAATGGCTGATGAGATACCGTGTTCGGTCATGACGTCGAGTGTCTTGTTGACGTCCCACTTGGGAAGTTGAACTCCCAACCCTTTGGTAACGCCCAGTTTGGCAAGCGCCCTTGCGTACTCCCTGGGAACGATGTGGTGGTGCACGTCGATCAATCCGGATGCGTGCATACAGACCCCCTCTCCGGGCGCCCTATCGGTAATTGAGGCTGGCATCAAGCCAGACTCCTACTAGTTTCAGAAATTACTGAATCTTGTGGAGTTAATCAAGGGGCGCGCTCGCGTGCGACTATTGGGTCAATCTGACAGCCGCTCCACCAGAGAACATCGAGTCGTGCAGTTTCGATTGCCGCCAGGCGCCAAGGGCGCGATGCTGGATGTGCGACGCACTCAACCAGCGCATGCACGACGCGACAATTTGCGGGCCGACGGCAGGTGACGACCTCGAAACCCTCTCAGTAGACGTGCGCATCATTAGATGGGTCAGGAGTGGGTATGAAGGACCTGTGTGCGAAAGCTGGATGTCCGCAGGAGGCGAAGTGCCCAAGGTCACAGCGCCTTTCGTCCAATCGCCGGGATACCGGCGCCAAAGCTGGAACGCTGGGTCGTCCGCGAATGGACGGCTTCGCGGTTGGTTGCAAAGCATCCATCGCCTGAGCCAGCCGAGGGTGAACGATCGCCGGCCCAACCATCGGGCCACGAAGCGGCACAGCGTGATTGCGTCCCGCAGAGGTCGTCCCGGATCGATGAGGATCGAATGCAGTGTGCGCAGACTCAGTCCCGCGAGCTCGTCGAGAGCCGCATCGTCGAAACCATGGCGCTCCCAGTCGATATCCAATCGATGGAGCATTGACCGCCCAAAGGCTAATGCGACATCCGACGTCAACGAAACGATGGTGCCGCCCTGCTGCCGCTTGGTGAGTAAGTGTTGGATCTGGCGGTCGCCGGCGAGGGTTTCAGCCGCGAATGCCACACGCTCTACCACCGCCGCGACGGGATCCGTTTGTCCGCTTATGTGTTCGGCGAGCCGCTTGAGGAAACCATCAGCCGAGCGCATCGCGCTTCTGATCACTAGCGCTTCTGCCCCCGGGAAGTAACGATATACCGTTTGCCGCGTAACCCCGAGGGCGGTTCGCCCCCGGTGATCAGCGCCGTGGCGTGCGGGGTGACGGCCAGCGTGCCGGCAAGAATGTCTCCCAGCGACCAGGCCCGCGGTGGCGCCATCACACGCTCCGGATGACCTGCGCGGCAGTCATATCGACGATCTGGTCGGCCGTGTAGCCGAGTTCGGTCAGGACCTCGGCGCTGTGCTCGCCGAGCAGTGGCGCCCCGGTGATGTGCGGGGTGTAGTCGGAGAACTTCACCGGGCTGCCGACGGTCAGGTACTTGCCGCGCTTTTCCTCATCCACCTCGACAACGGTGCCGCTGGCGCGCAGGGCGGGATCGTGGGCGATCTCTTTCATGGAAAGCACGGGCGCGCAGGGCACGTCGTACTTGCGCAGGATGTCAACGGCTTCGTACTTGGTCTTGTCGGCCAGCCATTTCTCGATGTCGGCGAAGATGTCGAAGATGTGGGGCTGGCGGGCCTTGGCGGTGGTGTAGGCCGGGTCATCGATCCATTCGGGCTTGCCGATGGCCTGACAGGTCTTCTTCCAGTTCTGCTCCTGGATGGTGAAGTATATGTAGGCGTTGGGATCGTCCTGCCAGCCTTTGCATTTGAGCACCCAGCCGGGTTGGCCGCCCCCGCCGGCGTTGCCACTGCGCGGCACGGTGTCGCTGAAGGTCCCGTTGGGGTACTGCGGGTACTCCTCGAGGTAGCCGACGGCCTCCAGGCGTTCCTGATCGCGCAGTTTGACCCGGCACAGGTTGAGCACGGCATCCTGCATGGAGACCGAAACCTTTTGGCCCACACCGGTTTTCTCGCGCGCGATCAACGCGGTGAGCAGCCCGATCAGCAGGTGCATTCCGGTGTTGCTGTCCCCTAGGGCGGCGGCGCTGACCGTTGGAGGACCGTCCCAGAACCCGGTGGTCGACGCGGCGCCGCCCGCGCACTGTGCCACGTTCTCGTAGACCTTGAGGTCGGCCCAGGGCGACTCCTCGTTGAAACCCTTGACCGAGCCGAAGATCAGGCGCGGGTTGAGCTCATGGATGTGTTCCCAGGACAGTCCCATCCGGTCCATGGCGCCGGGGGCGAAGTTCTCGACCAGGATGTCGGCCTGGCGGATCAGCTTCTCCATCACCTCCAGGCCCTCCGGGGTCTTGGTGTTGATGGCCAGGGAGCGCTTGTTGCTGTTGAGCATTGTGAAGTACAGGGCATCCAGGTCAGGGATGTCGCGCAGCTGGTGCCGGGTGACGTCGCCACCGGTCACCCGCTCGACCTTGAGGACGTCGGCGCCGAACCAGGCGAGCATCTGAGTGCACGCGGGGCCGGCCTGCACGCCGGTGAAGTCGATGACCTTGATGCCGGCCAGTGGTGACGCGTTCGCCGTCCGCGGTGAAGTGCTCGTCGTTTGTGGTGACGTGTTCATCTCACTGCCTTCCTTGTCAGTTGAGTGGTCGGGGGTCGACCCCCGGTGCCTTTCAGTGCTTCTCCAGGCCGACCGGGTTGAGGCTGGTCAGATGGCCGCTTTCGGTGCCATCGGAGGGATCGATCACACAATCGATCAGCGTCGGCTTGCGTGACGCAATCGCCTCCGACAGCGCGGTAGCCAGTTCGGCAGGTGTGGTGACCAGGTGACCTGTGCCGCCGAAGGATTCGATCAGCCGGTCGTAGCGCGTGGACCGCAGCAGGGTGGTCGGTGAGGGATCGGCCGAGGCGGGATTGGTGCCGTCGCCGCGATAGATGCCACCGTTGTTGAACACCACCACCGTGATTGGCAGGCGATAGCGGCAGACGGTCTCCATCTCCATGCCGGAGAAGCCGAAGGCGCTGTCGCCTTCGACGGCCATCACCGGCTGGCCGGTCTCGACGGCGGCGGCGATCGCATATCCCAGCCCGATACCCATCACACCCCAGGTGCCGCAGTCCAGCCGGTGGCGCGGGAGGTGCATGTCGATGACGTTGCGGGTGTAGTCCAGGGTGTTGGCGCCCTCGTTGACGAGATACACGTCCCGATGTTCGGCGAGGACATCACGGACCGCCCGCAACGCGGGGTAGAAGCCCATCGGCCTGGTGGCGTCGGCCGGCGCGGTCAGCCGCGCGGCCATCTTCGCCGCGTTGTCCGCGGATTTGGCCGCCAGCGCCTCCCGCCACGGTTTCGGCGCGTCGATGCGCGCGGCACCGTCGTGCCGATTGAGCGCATCGATCACCGAGCCGATGTCCCCCACCAGGGGCGCGCTGATGGGTTGATTGCTGTCCAACTCGGTCGGGTCGATGTCGACCTGGATGAACACCGCGTCGGGGTTCCAGTGCGGGGCCTCTCCGTGGCTCAGCAGCCAGTTCAGTCGGGCGCCGACCAGCATCACGACGTCCGCGTCACGCAGCGCCAGCGACCGCGCGGCAGCCACCGACTGCGGGTGGTCATCGGGCAGCAGCCCCTTGGCCATCGACATCGGCAGGAACGGGATGCCGGTCGACTCAAGGAACTGCCGGATCGCGTCGTCGGCCTGCGCGTAGGCGGCTCCCTTGCCGAGCACCACGAGCGGTCGCTGTGCCGCTGCCAGCAGGGCGACAGCCCGGTCGACGGCCTCGGCTGCCGGCATTTGCCGTGGTGCGGGGTCGACCACCTGTCGCAGTGACGCCGCGCCGGCCTCGGCGTCGAGCACCTCACCCAGCACGGCCGCCGGGATGTCGAGGTAGACCCCGCCGGGTCGCCCAGATGTCGCGGTGCGCATGGCCCGGGCCACGCCCAAACCGATGTCCTGTGCGCGGTCCACCCGGTAGGCGGCCTTGACCAGTGTCTTCGCCACGGCGAATTGGTCGAGCTCCTCATAGTCGCCGCGCTTGAGGTCGATGATGCTGCGGTCACTGGAACCGGCGATCTGGATCATCGGGAAGCAGTTCGTGGTGGCATTGGCAAGCGCGACAAGACCGTTGAGGAAGCCAGGACCGGATACGGTCAGGCACACGCCCGGTTTGCCGGTGAGGAACCCCGCGGCCGCCGCGGCGTGGCCGGCCGCGCTCTCGTGCCGGAACCCGAGGAAACGGATACCGGAGGCCTGCGCCACGCGGGCCAGATCGGTGATCGGAATGCCGACCAGCCCGTAGATGGTCGAGACGCCATTGAGCTTGAGCGCATCGACGATCAGGTGGTAGCCGTCGGTCTTCCCCGCAGCCTGGTCGGTGCCGGGCGGCTGGTTTGCCAGGGTGTGCGGTGCGGCCATGATAGGGCTCCTATCGCGTCGAGTTGAGTGTGGTCAGACGGATTCAGGTACGTACGGAAAGCCGGTACGCGGTTTGGCGGTCATCGAGTCCTTGTCGATTCCCAGTGCGATCGGGGGTGTTGGCGGCCAAGCTGGACATCACGTCGGGCGCTCAAACTCCGACATGTACGCGATGTCAGGTCTTGGTTGATCACTGGGCGGCGAAATCGCGGGCCTCGTCGTATCCGTAGTCCCCGCTCTTGCCGAGGTTTACCTCCGGTGGGGAATCGGCTCGATGTAGCGCAAGAGTTTCAAGGAGCGGCCCGGCCGGCATGTCGTGTGCCTCGTCGTACTCATAATCGTGGCCTTGGAAGATGCTCGGGTTCTTAGCACGCGCGGGCCGGTTCTCTTCCACGTCGAACCTCCTTTCATGAGCGCTCGACTTGCCGCCACGCGGTCGCCGTATTGATTATCCGGCGCGATTGAAGACCGCGCAGACGTAGGAGTGATCCTGGTGGATGAGTTTTCTGCCAGGCCGGACCGGCGATGGCATGACCAGACTGCATCCGCTGTGTGGAGTCGTTGGGAGGTGAGTCTCCGAGGCGGTATTCCGCCTATGTGCGAGGTAGGGGCGTGTCTGTTGTGAGATTCTGCGGGGTCGCGGGGTGTCCGCTGCTGCGGCGGTTGCTCCTTCGGGGGTGGTGATGTTTTTGTTCACCGATGTGGAGGGTTCGACCCGTCGGTGGGAGGCCGACGCGGAGGGGATGCGGGTGGCACTGGCCGCCCACGACGAGGTGTTGCGCTCGGTGATCGAGACGCACGGGGCTGGTTTTTCAAGCACACCGGTGACGGTGTGTGTGTGTGTGTGTGTGTGTGTGTGTGTGTGTGTGTGTGGCGTTCACCTCGCCGAGGTGTGCGGTCGATGCCGCGGTGGCCGCGCACCGGGCACTGGAGTTGCCGCCGGTGCGCATGGGGATCGCGACCGACAAAGCCGAGCTGCGCGGGACCGACTACTTCGGCACGGTAGCCAATGCCCTTCTCGGCACTCGCCTTCGTCTCATACCCTTGGCTGGCAGCGATGATCTCGCCGTTAGGGAGCGGTCAATCGTTACGCCGAGCGCGTCGAGGCCGAGCGGCGCCGGTTGGCTGCGATCGTGGCGCGGGCCGAGGAGCAAACGCCGATGGATGCTGCAAGGCAACGACTGCGGCGTATTTGGCGAGTTTCCGCCCGCCACAACGTGATTCGTCCGCGACCATACCTCACAGTACCGTGAATCGGGTCTTTTCGTAACCCGTCTTTGATGGTTCTTGCCGCGAATTTCGTTGCGCCAGTCGAGCGCATCGAACTCCTGGCTGAACATGTCCGGCGCTACCGGCCCGGCGACGATCCCGACCGCTGGTTGTTCCCGGCAGCCGCTACGCAGGGTTGCCGGCGCATGCGGCGACGGTGGCGCGATGCTGGCGGATCGTCCGGGACAACGTCAGCATCCCGCACCGGCTCCACGATCTGCGGCACTTCTACGCCAGCGGGCTGGTACGCGCGGGCTGCGACGTGGTGACCGTGCAGCGGGCGCTCAGGCACTCCTCCGCAGCGATCACCTTGACCACTTACAGCCACCTGTGGCCGGACGCGAATGACCGCACCCGCAGGGCCGCCGGGGAGCTGCTGGACCGATCGCTTGCAGCTGCTGCGGACGAACTGCGGACGCAGGACCAGGATTAGCCGTCTGACCCGGGCTTATACGGGTTGACCGCGAACTGGATCACCCGGTAGGGCGCGCGGGCCCGCGGATCGATGTTATTCCACTGGCTTACGAACACCCGCAGTTCGTCCAGCGTGGACCCTGGCGAGATGTACCCGCCGTAGGGTTGCGCGAGCCGGTTTTCATACGGCGGCGGCAGGCTTTCTGCGGGCTCGGGCCACTCGTCGTGTTGCACCACGGTGGTGACCGGCGCTGTGCCCAGCGACGTCGGATCGTTGGCCACCCGGACCTCCATGTTTCCGGTGCTGGCGTTGAAATACGACAGCACTGCCTTGCCGTCGACCTGCTTGAAGCTCATCTCGCCGACCATGTCGCCCCACAGCGGTGTCGGCGGCTTGTTCCAGCCGCCGCCGGGTGGCCCAGACGCCCAGCCCTGCCACTGGGACCGGTCGGTGAACGTTTCCGGTGTGGTCCGGTACAGCACCACCGGTTGGGTGCGGTTGAAGTTGTCGGCGACGATGTATACCCATCCGCTGGGCGAATCGGCGGTCGGGAGCGGGTCGTAGTACCCGCTGATCTGCGACTGGCGGCCTTCTTGGTAGGACGCCTCGCGCCGGGAATCCGGGACGGTCCGCCAGCGCCCGTGCGCGGCCTCGGCTGTCACCAGCCGCGAGTTCTGCGGCACCAAGTTTCTGGTCGTCGTCACCAACAGATAGCTCTGCCGGTTGATCTGCACCACCCCGGCTGGCAGCTGCGACGCTCCCGGCGGTGTGGGCTCGGCCAGCAGCGGCTCCCAGACGCCGGTGACACCGGTGTAGCGCACCCCGGCGGGGTCGTCGACCGACCAGGTGTCAAGATGAAACGCGATCGGGGAGTACCAGCCACCGAACCCCACGCCCTGGCCGGCAAAGCTGTCGCCGCAGACCTGCAGCAGTTCAGTGGGGAACTCCATGAACTCACACAGGTCGGTGGCGCCGACGCCATAGTCGCGGGTGGGCGTGCCGGTGCCGGCCGTCGGACCGATCCGCGTCACCTGACCCGGTGCCAGCGGCTGCAGGATCGGCTCTGGCATGGGTGCGGGCGGATCGGCGTTCGCCGTCCAAAACCCTTGTGGCACAAGCAAACACGCCACCGACACGGCCGTCAGCGCGCACCGCGTGACCCGGCGGGTGTAGGCCGAGCTCACCCGCGGATCACAGGTCGGCGGCCAGCAGCTCGGCGATCTGGATGGTATTCAGCGCTGCCCCTTTGCGCAGGTTGTCGCTCGAGACGAACAGCGCCAGGCCGCGCCCATCCGGCACCCCGGGGTCCTGCCGGATCCGGCCCACCAACGACTCGTCGACACCGGTGGCGGCCAGCGGCGTCGGCACATCGACCAGCTTCACGCCCGGGGCGCCGTCGAGCAGCTCACGAGCCCTCTCGGGCGAGAGCGGGCGGGCGAACTCGGCGTTGATCGACAGCGAGTGGCCGGTGAACACCGGAACCCGCACACAGGTACCACTGACCAGCAGGTCCGGAATGCCGAGGATCTTGCGGCTTTCGTTGCGCAGCTTCTGGTCCTCGTCGGTCTCTCCGGAGCCGTCGTCGACCAGCGACCCGGCCAGCGGCACCACGTTGAACGCGATCGGCGCCACATAGGTTTTCGGCGTCGGGAACTGCACTGCCCTGCCGTCATGCACCAGCTGCTCAGCGTGGTCGAGGACCGCACGCGCCTGGGCGGCCAGTTCCGCCACCCCCGCGACGCCGCTACCCGAAACCGCCTGGTAGGTGGAGGCCACCATGCGCACCAGCCCGGCTTCGTCGTGCAGCACCTTGAGCACCGGCATCGCGGCCATCGTGGTGCAGTTGGGGTTGGCGACGATGCCCTTCGGCCGGCGCAGGGCGTCCGCGAAGTTCACCTCGGACACCACCAACGGCACGTCGGGGTCTTTGCGCCACGCCGACGAGTTGTCGATCACCGTCACCCCGGCGGCGGCGAACCGCGGCGCGTGCACCCGTGACATCGCCGCGCCCGCGGAGAACAGCGCAATGTCCAGGCCGGTCGGGTCGGCGGTCTCGACGTCTTCGACTTCGATCTCCTGACCGCGGAAGGGCAGTTTGCGGCCCTGTGAGCGAGCGGAGGCGAAGAAGCGCACGGTCGTGGCCGGAAAGTCGCGTTCGTCGAGCAGGGCGCGCATCACCTCACCCACCTGACCGGTGGCGCCGACGATCCCGATCGACAAGTCGCCCATCTAGCGGCCCGTCCCCGCGTACACCACGGCCTGCTCGGTACCCCCGAGACCGAACGCCTCGTGCACTGCGAGCACAGCCTTGTCCAGCTCGGTGTCCCTGATCAGCACCGAGATCCGGATCTCCGAGGTGGAGATCAAATCGATGTTGATCCCAACGGCGGCCAGCGCCTCGCAGAATGTGGCCGTGACTCCGGGATGGCTGCGCATGCCCGCCCCGACCAGCGACACCTTGCCGATGTGGTCGTCGTAGAGCACCTGGGTGAAACCGATCTCGCCTTTGAGCGCGTCCAGCTTGGCCACCGCGGTGGGCCCGCTGTCGCGGGAGCAGGTGAACGTGATGTCGGTCTTGGCATTCTCGACCTTGGAGACGTTCTGCAGCACCATGTCGATGTTCACGTCGACGTCGGCGACCGCCCGGAATACCTTGGCCGCGTAACCCGGGAGGTCGGGCAACCCGACGATGGTCACCTTGGCCTCGCTGCGGTCGTGCGCGACTCCGGTCAGGATGGGATCTTCCATGGGTATGTCCTTGATCGATCCGGTGACGACGGTGCCCGGCTTGTCCGAATACGACGAGCGCACGTGCACCGGAATGTTGTAGCGGCGGGCATATTCCACACAGCGCAGCATCAACACCTTCGCGCCGGCGGCCGCCATCTCCAGCATCTCTTCGAAGGTGACGGTGTCCAGGTGGCGGGCATTGGACACGATCCGCGGGTCCGCGGTGAAAATGCCGTCCACGTCGGTGTAGATCTCGCAGACGTCGGCGCCCAGCGCCGCCGCCAACGCGACCGCAGTGGTGTCCGAACCGCCGCGGCCCAGCGTGGTGACGTCCCTGCTGTCCTGACTGACGCCCTGAAAACCGGCGACCAACACAATCTGGCCTTCGTCGAGCGCGGACTGCAGCCGGCTCGGGGTGACGTCGATGATTTTCGCGTTGCCGTGGGTGCCGGTGGTGATGACTCCGGCTTGCGAGCCGGTGAACGACCGGGCATGGGCGCCCAGCGATTCGATCGCCATGGCCACCAGCGCGTTGGAGATGCGCTCACCGGCGGTCAGCAGCATGTCCAGCTCACGAGGAGGCGGGGCGGGGCACACCTGCTGTGCCAGTTCCAGCAGACCGTCGGTGGTGTCGCCCATAGCCGAAACCACCACGACGACGTCGTTGCCCTGCTTTTTCGTCGCGACGATGCGCTCGGCGACCCGGCGGATTCGCTCGGCGTCGGCCACCGATGATCCGCCGTACTTCTGGACGATGACCGCCACTATCGTCCTTCCGGATTCGCCAGCATCGCTGCGGTTTAAGTCCACAACAGAATACGTCCGTCGGCCCATCCTGTTCACCGCTGCGTGTCGCAAAGTCGCCGTCCAGCGCAGCCTGCGGTTTTGGCCGCGGGGCCGAGCGCGGTAGAGTGCACAACGTGCAGCGGATGCTCCTCCTCGGACGCCGCGACGGGGTCTGATCCAGACCGGCTACCCGTCGCGGGCGTTCGCGATGCGCCGGTCTGAGGTCCCTCTTCACACCTCCGGAGCAATCACCGTGACAACCTTTTCCCGACCTTCGTCCGACGCGCCGGACGCGTTTACGTCGGTTCGAACCATCACCAAACCTACGGGCGCGCCCTATCCCGGCCAGTCCGCGTGGAACCCGCAACGTGGATCCTCGATGCCGGTCAACCGGTACCGCAGCTTCGCTGTGGAGGTCGAACCGGTCAGCCTGCCCGACCGCACCTGGCCCGACCGGGTGATCGGCCGCGCGCCGATGTGGTGCGCGGTGGACCTGCGCGACGGTAATCAGGCGCTGATCGACCCGATGAGCCCGGCCCGCAAGCGCCGCATGTTCGACCTGCTGGTCCGGATGGGCTACAAGGAGATCGAGGTTGGCTTCCCGTCGGCCAGCCAGACCGACTTCGACTTCATCCGCGAGATCATCGAGCAGGATGCGATTCCTGACGACGTCACCATCCAGGTGCTGACCCAGTGCCGTCCGGAGCTCATCGAGCGCACCTTCGAGGCGTGCGAGGGTGCGCCGAAAGCGATCGTGCACTTCTACAACTCGACGTCAATTCTGCAGCGGCGCGTGGTCTTTCGCGCCGACCGGCCCGCCGTGCAGGAGATCGCGGTCCAGGGCGCCCGTAAATGCCTCGAGGAGGCCGCCAAGTACCCCGGCACACGGTGGCGGTTCGAGTACTCGCCGGAGTCGTACACCGGGACCGAGCTGGAATACGCCAAAGAAGTGTGCAACGCCGTCGGCGACGTCATCCAACCCACACCGGACAACCCGATCATCTTCAACCTGCCCGCCACCGTGGAGATGGCGACCCCCAACGTCTACGCTGACTCGATCGAGTGGATGAGCCGCAACCTGGCCCGGCGGGAGGCCGCCATCCTGAGTCTGCATCCGCACAACGACCGCGGAACCGCCGTCGCCGCAGCCGAATTGGGCTACCAGGCTGGTGCGGACCGGATCGAAGGCTGCCTGTTCGGCAACGGCGAGCGCACCGGCAACGTGTGTCTGGTGACGCTGGGGCTGAACCTGTTCTCCCGCGGCGTGGACCCGCAGATCGACTTCTCCAACATCGACGAGATCCGGCGCACCGTAGAGTACTGCAACCAGCTGCCGGTGCACGAGCGTCACCCCTACGGCGGCGACCTGGTCTACACCGCGTTTTCCGGAAGCCACCAGGACGCCATCAACAAGGGGCTGGACGCGATGAAGATCGCGGCCGACGAGGCGGATTCCGATGTCGACGACATGCTGTGGCAGGTGCCGTATCTGCTGATCGACCCGCGCGATGTCGGGCGCACCTACGAAGCAGTGATCCGGGTCAACTCGCAGTCCGGCAAGGGCGGGGTGGCCTACATCATGAAGGCCGACCACGGCCTGGCGCTGCCGCGGCGGCTGCAGATCGAGTTCTCTCAGGTGATCCAGAAGATCGCCGACGGCGAGGGCGGTGAGGTCTCGCCGAAGGAGATGTGGGACGCGTTCGCCGAGGAGTACCTCGCGCCGGTGCGGCCGCTGGAGCGAATGAAGCAGCGGGTGATCGCTTCGGAGGTCGACGGGGGCACCGACCGTATCGAGGCAACCGTCAAGGTCGACGGCGTCGAGACCGAGATCAGCGGTACCGGGAACGGCCCGCTGGCCGCGTTCGTCGACGCGCTGTCCACCATTGGAATCCATGTCCACGTCTTGGACTACTCCGAGCACGCGATGTCCGCCGGTGAGGAGGCGCAGGCCGCGGCGTACGTCGAGGCGTCGGTGGTGGCCGCGAACTCGGCGAAGCCGGGTGAAGCGGGTCGTCACCCGGGAGGCATGAGTGGGCGCACGGTGTGGGGTGTCGGTATCGCGTCGTCGATCACCACTGCGTCGCTGCGCGCCGTGGTATCGGCGGTGAACCGCGCATCCCGCGGCTGAATCGACGTTAAACCGCCGCGGTTAAACTGACCGCCGCGCAGGATGCGGCGGTCAACAGTGAGGAGCAGCCAACATTGTGGCGTGTCTGGGATTTCTTGTGGTCGCTGCCCTACGACCTTGCGGTGCCGGCGATCGTCGTTTTCGCGTTCATCCCCTACCTGCTGATCCTGTTCAACATCATCGTCAACCTGTTCTGGAGGGATGACAAAACCTCGGGCTGGGTGAAGGCCATTTGGGTGATCTTCCTGATCGTCTTTCCGTACGTGACCGCGCTGGTCTACTTGATCGCTCGGGGCGAGGGCATGGCGATCCGGGCACGCGAATCCGCCGCCGCGGCCAAGCGGGAAACCGACGCCTACATCCGCGAGGTCGCGGGCCGCTCCCCCGCCCAGGAGATCACACACGCCAAGGAGCTGCTGGACGCCGGCACAATCACCCAAGCCGAGTTCGACGCGCTGAAGGCCAAGGCGCTGCGCTAGTCAATTACGTTGCCGGGCCAAAGATCTGGCCAGATTGTGGCTAGTAATCCGGCTATTATCGTCTCTATGCGATCAGTACCTCTGGGTGAGGCCAAGGACAAGCTGTCGGCGCTGGTTGATGAGGCCGAATCCACTCACGAAATCATTACGATCACTAGGCACGGTCGACCTGCGGCTGTTCTTATGTCGGCCGATGACCTGGAGTCGTTGCAGGAGACCGTATTCTGGCTCTCCCAGCCGGGTATTCGTGAGGACATCGCCGAAGCCGAGCGCGAATACGCCGAAGGGTCGACCATCAGTGGTGATGATCTCCGGAGTGAGTTCGGTCTGCCGCTGCGTTGAGCACCGACGACGCTCCGTACCGAGTGGAGGTCGCCGGGTCGGCGCGCCGCGACGTTCGGCACCTACAGCCAAGCACAGAGTGAAACCTGTTTCTGCAGCTAGACTGCCATTTTCGTGCCCGCTACCGGCTCGGCGCGTGGCTTGGTGGCCACATTTTGGCCACATTTTCACGTGAGCGTGCTTGATCCAGCGCGACCGCGACAGCTTCCAGATCGTCTTCGAACAGGTCGGCGTATATGTCCAACGTCATGGTCGCGCTGGCGTGTTTTATATGCGGGTGATCTGTGGGCGTTCGGCCTAGGTTGGTTCGTCGACCGACGAGCGAGGAGATCCCGTGCATCAGTTCATGCCATGCCTGATCCGTCACCACCGCGGGACGGAGTTGGCGGCGATCACGCTGGGGCATCCGCTGTTGGACGAGTACCTGGCTTTCGTTGCGGCGCGGGCTCGAACCAACACCTGGCTGGCGGTTGCGTCGGATTTGAAGACCTTCTTCGGTGTGGTTGCCAACGAGCCGGCCCAGGTGAACGCCTCGGATGTGTTCGCGTTCTTGGCGGTTCAGCGAACTCCGCGCCTGGGCGAGCGGGTGGTGCGG
>DASPOT010000061.1:0-4118 GCA_035625875.1 Mycobacterium sp.
CCGATGAAGGCCTTAATGGATTCTTGGCAACCTGGCCCGGGGCGGGTGTTGCTAGTAGATCCGCACCCGCGCTGGGCCGTTGAGCAGACTGCACCTGTCGGTTAGCGCCGGGCCGTAGATGACGGCGCCGCGCGAGGCCCGCTGGGCCGCCGGATAGTCGGGGGGCGGCGTCACTGCTAGACACGTTGCATTGTGAGGTGGCGCCGCAGCGGGGCTGCTTGCCGTCGTGCAGGAGATGACGGACGGCCGCGCATGACCGAGCGCCGGCGTAGACAGCAGTCGGCCTAGCATGGCCGGGGCGTAACCTGCACACATATGCGGTGACACGTGCAACGAGGAGTGTTGATGATGGCTGATCGCCACATGAGGGGCAGCCGCCTCGGAGCCGTGAGCTACGAGACCGACCGCAACCACAACCTGGCGCCGCGTCGAATCGCGCGGTACCGCACCGAGGACGGCGAGGAGTTCGACATACCCTTCGCCGCTGACGCCGAGATCCCCGCCACCTGGCCGTGCCGCAACGGCAGGGAGGGCACCCTGATCGAGGGTGGTGACCTGGCCGAACCCAAGAAGGTCAAGGTGCCGCGCACACCCTGGGACATGCTGCGGGAACGCCGCTCGATCGAGGAACTCGAGGAACTGCTCAAGGAACGCCTCGAGATCATCAAGTCATGCCGCCGCGGCAGCTAGCTTGGCTACCGGCCGGGGTCACGAACCTCGACCAGTACCGGGACCTCTGACTGAAAGATCCGATCTGATGACTCAGAAGATTTGCTTTGATTGCTTCCATAAGTTGTTCCCTGACAAGCCAATTCGGAAGGTTACGTTGGGTCGGCAATGTGTTGTATGCAAAGCGCAAACGGATCGAACGGAACAGATGATTCCTGTTGAGGCAGAGGACATTCCGCTGGTTGAGCAAATAGCTCAAGTGCCGCGGCCAGTACTACACCGAACTGAGCGGCATGCCGACCGGCGTGGCGCTGTTCGTCTGGCTGCCCGAGGAGCGGGCCAAGTGGGTCGCGATACGGGTCAAGCGGGACCGCGCGATCCGCGCCATGTTCGGGCAATGAGCGCCGATCTCGATAACGCCCGGCCGAGGGGATGGAGTTGTCAGCCGCCGCCACCGGTGCCCAATGGGATAGCCAGCAAACAGTAGCGGCTATTGGGCACAAAATCTGTTGAGCTAGCCTAGATACCGCCTCTGAGCTGCATATAAATTGGTGCTGGATACTGGGGATTGAACCTGTAAAACCAAAGTGTTCTTCGCGTATCCGGTGCCAGGACTGGGCCAGTCGCGTCTTTCAGTGACTTCGCCGGTCCACCTGGTCAGCGTGCCGGAGCATGCGCTCCGACAATTCAAGGAACCGGTTCTCATGCCCGCCAGCCACGGACGAGTACCCCAGCGTTCGTACCTCCGTCGCGAACCCACGCACGTCGCGCGTCAACTGCTCCAACTTATTCATCGTGTAAACCACTCTCTCAAAGGGCTTCTCGCATGGGGCCGCGCGGCCGGGCAGCCGCTGACGCAACGCGCAAAACATCTACCGCCCAACGGTTTCTGCTCGACATGAAGAAGCTCGAAAGTCTCGGCGGACCGCCCCAGCAGGATGCTCAGCCGGCTGAA
The DNA here is from genome assembly GCA_035625875.1 of Mycobacterium sp. Lineage (GTDB taxonomy): Bacteria > Actinomycetota > Actinomycetes > Mycobacteriales > Mycobacteriaceae > Mycobacterium. The sequence continues at coordinate 1,625 of DASPOT010000061.1, forward strand.
CTATATGCCGGGCTCCAGCGACCCGATTGATGGCGCGGTCGACACTCTGCTCGCCGGTGCCGGCGTGTGCCGCGACTTTGCGCATCTGGTGGTGGCGCTGCTGCGCGCGGTCAGAGTACCCGCCCGCGTGGTGTCGGTGTACGCGCCGGGGTTGTCCCCGATGGACTTCCACGCAGTGGCCGAGGCGTTCGTCGAGGGCCAATGGCGCGTCGTCGACGCGACCCTGCTGGCGCCGCGGCAGTCGCTGGTGCGCATCACCACCGGACGCGACGCCGCCGACACCGCCTTCCTCGACAACCACAAGGGCGCCATCACGCTGAACGACATCGCAGTGACGGCAGTCGTTGACGGCAACCTACCCAAGGATTCAATCGACCAACTGATGTCAATCCGCTGAAGGGCCGCGGGGTCACGAGCAGCCGCAACGCGAAGCCGCAAGTGTCTTCTTACGTGGACCGGGGTGAGCCGTCGGGGTGGGTCCGGTTTGCGGTTAGGCCGGTGAGCAGGACGTCGAGGCCGCGGTCGAGTTCGGCGGCGCCGTCGTAGGAGGCGAGGGCGGGTGCGAGCGCACGCAGGTGGGGGAATTCGGTGATCGGCAGCCGGTGCAGGCCGAGGCGCAGTACGTCGTCGGTTTCCTCGGGTCGTTCGACCACCTCCTGCAGCTCGTTGAGGATGTGGCCATGCAAGAAGCCGAATAGCAGCCGGTAGATATGCAGCGCGTCGATTCCGGTGAATCCGGCGGAGGTGAGCAGCGTCAGGACGTCTTCTAGTGGACGTAGCATTCCCGGCGGTCGTTGCCCCAGCGGGGTGGCCAGGGGCCGAGTGACCAACAGCGGCACGACGTTCGGGTGCGTTATGGCCAGCCGGCGAAAGTCATGGGCGACGATGCGCAACTGGGCGGCCCAGTCCGAGTCTGCGGTGTCCACGGTTAGTTGCCCCAGCACGATCTCGGCGACGCCGTCGAGCACTGCAGCCTTGTTGGGTAGGTGACGGTAGAGCACCGTCGGATCCCGGCCCACCGCGTCGCTGAGTCGGCGCATGGATAATCTGTCCACGCCATCGCGGTCGATGATCCCCAGCGCGGTCTGCAGGATCAGCGAGCGGCTGATAGGTCCGTTGTATTCGCCGACGACCCCGCCGGACGCGCGATCACCGTCAGCGCCCGCACCGGGCCCGCTGGGCCCGGTCGTCGGAAGTTTCGTCATTGCAGAGCACTTCCCGCTATCGCCTCTGTCTCGCACCGTAGGCCACAACTGTACGTCTACAGCGTTGACACGCGCTACAACACCCTGTGTACTGGAGATCTATTACCAAAACTTAGAAGCGTCGATCTGCTTGTCATCGTGGAATTGATGAGGTTGTGTCGTCGGCGATTCGAATGATTTCGGCCGGTTCGCGGCCAAGACAGGAGTGCCGCCATGACGCTACAACAAGCCCGACCCCAAGTCGGTCGACACCTCACACCACCGGACTACACGCCGCGGTTGCGATTGAAGCCCAAGGCACCCCAAACCGGGTATGTCGATGGGGCCTGGTGGCCGCACAGTGATGACCTCACGAAAGAGCTTCCAGACCTGCTTGCGGTGCTGTCGGTTCGGCTCGGGGCCATCGATCGCGTGCTTTACAACCTCAGCGACTGGGCAAAAGCACCCGCTAAACTCGCGACCGGCGGGCGCAACGTACGACTCGACGGATACCGACTTCAGCCGATAAACACGCTCGAAGTCCTCGGACTCAACCGCAACAAGATCCTGCTGCTGGTAGTCCCGCCCCACACCGACCCGGACCATGCGCATACCACCATGATGGCTGCGGCGGCCCCGAACAACGACTCCACCGTCGACGACCTACTCATGACCAGCGTGCGAGATCGGACAGCACGCACACAAAAAGACGGCATGGAAGAGCGGCGGGAGTCGGAAGGCGGAGCCGAAGGATAGTCGCCGACGCCGACGACCCGTGAGCAACGCCACTCGGCAAACTGCGTCATGGCGGTAAGCCACAATCGGGTTCTCCCGGACGAAGTACGCACTGGTCCGTTTAACGATTTCCACCCCCACCGCCAGCACCCGCTTCGTCCGGCACAACCAGACCTGCCCGGTGCGCTCGTCGCGGCTTGGCCTCTTTCGGCCTCTTTTCGTGGCCTTCGTCGATATCTGCCTGGGCCGGCGCCAGTCCAGTGTCACGCCTCATTGATAACGGTGTCTACACTGTTGACAAACATTGATCGTCTACGGTGTAATTAGACCGGTGCGCCGCTGAAATAACGAGACAGCGGACTTGGCGAATACCGAATTCCCCTGGAGGCCAAGGGGTGGGTGTGGCCAGCGGCGTCGTTGCCGAGTGCAGAGCAATGCGGCGGGAAAAGTCGTCAACCAAGCGTGGGCTAACAGCTCGGGTAGCGAATGGAGAAGCATGATGAAGCGATTGACCGGTCTGGACGGTCTCACGCTGCACGGCGAAACGGCGGCGATGCCCACCCATGTGATGGCGG
>DASPOT010000062.1:0-3322 GCA_035625875.1 Mycobacterium sp.
GGTGGTGAGGCGCAGAAACAGGTAGTCCATTACGCGTGCCTGTGGGTGATCGCCGACCGTACGGTGCTTGCACCAAGGCCGGTTCGGCCGGCCAACGACGCCATACCGCAAAGGAGGCGAATGAAATGTCGGATTCACCAAGGGAACCCGGCACCACAGCCGATGCGGTCGACGAGCCCGTACCCCAACCACCTGCAGCAGACGCTGCAGGAGATGGGGATGGCACTATGACGGCGTTTCCCCATGGGACACCCGTCCCTGAGCCGCGGGGACAAGACGGCCACGAGTATGCACTGTGGGACGCCCCCTACGTGCTGGGATCACTGTCGGACGCCGACCGGCGCGAGTTCGAGGCCCACCTCGGCGAGTGCCCGTCATGCCGGGACGCGGTAACCGAACTTTCTGGCATGCCCGCCGTGCTATCGCTCCTCGACCCCTCGGCTGCACCCTCGGTTGAGGTGTCATCCACCGAGGTTCTGATCACCGAACAGGAGGTGGTTTTCAGCACCGCAGCCGCTGTGGGGGTGCACCGCGAGAACATCGGCCGCCGGCTCGCCGCCATCATGCGGCGACCGTTCGCGACCGCAACGGATGCATCACGCCCGCGGCCACGGTACTACCCGAAGCGTTACGACTTCCTCGAGCACGCCCTCATGGCACGCGAAATGGACAGGTTATGAACGCCGTCATCGTCGTCGGCTCCGCTGTGCTGCTGGTGATGGTCGCAACGGGGACCTACAACCTGCAGTCGTGGCTTGAGCGTTACGACTATCAGCGCCATTTCGAGGATTGACTGCCCGCGCCCTGCGCTGGGAACGACAGCTGGCATCTGCCAACGGCTCACGACGGGCACGGCGGTCAAAAGCCACCGACTGGATCATCAGTCGCTGGGCCGGCACCCGCAGCAACAGGGCGATTCGGCACCGTCATGGCAGCCCACGCTAACCGCATCTCCTCAGAGACTAGATACCGAGGGTGGTGGGCCCGGTTCGGACGGGCACGGTCACGAGATTTCAGTCGCGGGGCAGCTTGAAGAATAAGCGGCAGGCCGAATTCCGCTGAAACACGCATAAAGACATGTAGAAGACCGGCCAGTAAGTCACCGGCCCCCTGATGGTGTCGGTGCTCACGGTGGAGTGCCAACTCTACACGGTCCACCACCACGCTCGACATCTCCCGCCACGAGCAACGTGCCACGACAATCGGCAACGCTGAGAAACGGTGCGCCACCGCAGCCCGAAATAAGTGACTGCAGCGTGGAACACGCGACTGGTCGCTGGACACAAAGCAACTGGGGCCGGTGCCGGTCGCTCGGTCCGCCTACATCGCAAATAGACGACGGTCTTCACGTTGGCAGGCCCTCGGCGTCAAAAACAGGTAATCCGCTACTCATGCGCCACCGTGGCGACCGACCGTACGTTCGCCTCGCCAGTAACGATACGCACGATGCCCCAGCGTGCGGTGCCCGAAGCCGCGAAACATTAGGAGCCACACATGTTGAAACATCGGCGAATGGCTTGGCCGACAACTGATCTGGCCGCCCTCACAGGCGCCCCAGAGTCGACCGTTCTGCTGCACACGTACTCGGATTCGCGCTGGTATGGCCGCTTTGGTGCTGAAGAAGCAGCGATATGACCGAGATGATCACCAGCGCTGACTTCACCGCGTTGCCGCTGGCACCGAAGAATCCGCTGCCGTATTGGCGCAGGCTGAAGGCGGCCAGGAGCTTCGACACGGGTCTTGAGTTGTTGCGGGACGCCGGCGGGCCGGTGACCCGAAACGTGTTGGCACCCCGGTGGATAATGGCTCCCCTGGTGTTCGTGTCCTCACCGCGGGGGGCTCGCGACGTCCTCGGTAGCCGCGATGGGTTCGCCGAACGGGGGGCGACACCGATGGCGTGGGAGCTGCGCCGGCTGGGCGGGGATAACCTGTTGGTCGTTTCGCACCAGGAGTGGCTGCCGCGCCGGCGGGCGCTGCAGCCGATCTTCAGCAAACAGCGCGTCCCCCGGTTCGCCGGCCACATGGCCGCGGTCGCCGACGAGCTGGCTGGGCGCTGGGCCGACGGCACCGAGGTCGACCTGGACACCGAATGTCGCACCATGACCCTACGGGCGCTCGGCCGCTCGGTGCTCGGCCTCGATCTACACGGGCGAACCCAGGTGGTGGCACCGGTCCTTCGCGACGGGGTGAAATGGGCGGCCGATCGCGCATTGCGCCCCATCAACCCACCCCGACGGCTGCCGACCCGCGGGCAGCGGCGCGCCTACGCCGCCAGCACCGCGCTGCATGAGCTGGCCGGCGACATCCTGCGGGCATGCCGAGCAGACCCGGATCGCGATGCGCCGCTGCTGCGCGCCCTGATGCAGGCCACCGACCCGCAGACCGGTGCGCCGCTATCGGATCGCGCGATCCGCGACGAACTGGTGCTGTTCCTGATCGCCGGGCATGAGACCACCTCCACCACGCTCACCTACGCCCTGTGGGCGTTGGGCCACCGGCCCGACCTGCAGCAGCGAGTCGCCACCGAGGTCGCCCAACTCGGCGACCGGCCGCTCACCCACGCGGATGTGCCGCGGCTGGGCTACACCATGCGGGTGCTGTGCGAGGCGCTGCGGTTGTGCCCGCCGGCACCGGCACTGGGGCGGATGGTGCTGCAAGACATCGAGGTCGACGGCTACCGCCTGCCGGCCGGCACGTTCGCCGTCGTCGCGATCTACGCGATCCATCGCGACCCCATGCTGTGGGACGACCCGCTGAGGTTTGACCCAGACCGGTTCAGCGCGGAGCGGTCGAAGGGCCGTGACCGCTGGCAGTACCTGCCGTTTGGGGGCGGGCCACGGGCATGCATCGGTGATCACTTCGCGATGCTGGAGGCCACCCTGGCCCTGGCGAGCATCGTCCGGCGGGTCGAAATCGGTTCTCTTGACGACGATTTCCCCACCGCTACCCCACTCACCGTCATCGCAGCCACCCCGATCCGGGCGCAGGTGCGGCGGCGCACGTTCAACAACAGCTGACCTTAGGCGGAATCCTCGCCGTCCAATTCGCGTCTATGGTCTGTGACTACGTCTTTGTCCCGGGGGAATCAGGGGGCCGTCGGCGCTTTAGTGCGCCCGCCAGAAGGCTCACGGCATTGTGGTATTCGGGGCGCGTCCAAAAGCCTGAATGCCCGCAGATCGGTGGATAGTCGCCTCGTGCTTCGCGATCCAGGCTTGTGACATCGAGCAATCGGCAGTCGAGTGTCTCCCTGCCGTCGGTCATGTCGGCCTTGTCCAAAATGTGCAACCACGAACCGATCGGGTCGGTCAATGCCCACAGGTTG
>DASPOT010000063.1:0-11837 GCA_035625875.1 Mycobacterium sp.
ACTATCGCACCGAAATGACCCGACGATTCGCCCTCTGGAACGAGGTCACCGGACTGACTGCCGCAGCCTGACCCATACCACCGACACCCAGCCCACCCAGCCCCTGCACGCCCCGATCCCCCAGCCAAGTTGACAGCGCCCCTGCCGCGGCCAAGGGTCCGCGGCCGACAGTGTGAGCGTCGGCGAAGTCGAGGCGACCTCTCGTTCTTCCGAACCTCACGACTTCAGCTGGGGAAGGCTCGCACTGCAGCGACGTACCCCCGGGAGCGAAACCACAACTGCTCACATTTGAAACTGCTTTATCATCTGAAACTACTTTCTCAGCTGCCTCACAAGGTCACTTCAGTCTTTCCACGGTTCAGACAATTAGCGTCGCGAACTGTCGCGGCGAACGCCGGACATCCTGAGAAAGGAGTTAGCAATGAACGCTAAGCGCATGCTGTACACGTCCTCAATCGCCGCCGGAATCGGATTGGCCGGACTCTTGGGCACTGGAATCGCGACGGCGAACGCCGCTCCCGCACCTTCTAACAGCGGCAGCAGTGCCGCCGGGCAGCAGAGTGGCCCCACCGTGAAGCTCGACCATCACCAGCGCAAAGAAGTCGGCAAGCAAGCCGAGAAGCAAGCCAAGGGCAAGCAGGAGGTCACCCCGGCTACCTCGAGCCACCGCTGACAATTTGACTCGCACCGGCTGAAAGGCGGGCCACCGTACATTGGCCCGCCTTTTGCGTCTGCTGACGGGGATAGCGTCGCCAAACGAGTACTAACACTAACCGGCAGCCAGAGCGGTCACCGTATCGCGCATCCGCTCCCCCGCGGCCCGCAGGGCCGAGATCCCCGGTCCCGCCCGCAAAACCGCGCGCGATACCGCGGGCAACAGCTGACCCGGCGCCGCTCCGCCCAGGCCGGCGAGCTCGTCAACCCGCCCGCCCTGCGCCCCGATACCGGGCACCAGCACGGGTCCGCCGAGGGCGCTGACGTCGGGTGCCTCGGCCAGCGTCGCCCCCACGACGACGCCGACGGATCCGGGTTCAGGCCGCGCCGCCCGATTGGCGGCCGCCGCCTCGTCGACAATCAACTGGGCCACGGTGCGGCCATCGGCGTCGGCGCGCTGCACGCTGGCACCCTCCGGGTTAGACGTTGCGGCCAGCACGAACACCCCGCGGCCGTGCGCCGCAGCGGTTTGCAGCAGGGGCCGCAGCGAGCCGAATCCCAAATAGGGCGAGGCCGTCACCGCGTCGGCGGCCAGCGGCGAGTCGCCCACCCACGCCGCGGCGTAGGCCGCCATCGTCGAGCCGATGTCGCCTCGCTTGGCGTCGGCCAGCACCAGCACGCCGGCGTCGCGCAGCGCGGCGATGGTGCGTTCCAGCACCGCGTATCCGGCGGCGCCATAAGCCTCGAAGAACGCCACCTGAGGTTTCGCGACGGCGAAACCGGCATATGCCTCCACACAGGTGTCACAGAACGCGGCCAGGCCGTCGGGGGTGGTCGCCAGGTCCCACGCCCGCAGCAGCTCGGGATGCGGGTCGATACCCAGGCACAGGGGGCCCCGGCGCGACATCGCATCACGCAGCCGAGCGCCGAACCCGGGCATCGCTAGTGCCCGCCGTTGCTCAGCGCACCGTGCAACTCCTGCAGTGAACGCACCCCGATGTCGCCGCGGATCCCGGCTTCGATGCCCTCCACCGCGGCAGTGGCCCCCTGCACCGTCGTCACGCAGGGAATGTTCCTCGCCACCGCGGCCGAGCGGATCTCATAGCCGTCGATGCGCGGACCGGAATTGCCGTAGGGCGTGTTGATCACCATGTCGACATCGCCGGCCTTTATCGCCTCGACGGCGGACAACGCCGGGCGGCCCGGCTGCGGCGGTTCGAAATGCTTACGCACCTCGTCGCACGGAATTCCGTTGCGGCGCAACATCTCTGCGGTTCCCTCGGTGGCCAGCACGCGGAAGCCCAAGTCGGCCAGCCGCTTGACGGGAAACACCAGTGACCTCTTGTCCCGGTTGGCCACCGACACGAACACGGTGCCCTCGGTCGGCAATGATCCGTAGGCAGCGGTCTGGCTCTTGGCGAACGCGCTGCCGAACTCGCGGTCGATCCCCATGACCTCGCCGGTCGATTTCATCTCCGGGCCGAGCAGGGAGTCGATACCTGAACCGTCAGCCCGCCGGAATCGGTGGAACGGCAGCACGGCCTCCTTGACCGCGATCGGGGCACGCGGTGCCGTGCTGGCACCGTCACCGGAAGCGGCCAGCATCCCTTCCTGGCGGAGCGCAGATATAGTGGCGCCCAACATGATCCGGGCGCACGCCTTGGCCAGCGGAACCGCGGTGGCCTTTGACACGAACGGCACCGTGCGGCTGGCGCGCGGGTTGGCCTCCAGCACGTAGAGTACGTCGTCCTTCAGCGCGAACTGCACATTGAGCAGCCCCACCACCCCGATGCCGTGCGCGATGGCCTCCGTCGCGCGGCGCACCTTCTCGATGTCGCCGCGCCCCAAGGTCACCGGCGGCAGCGCGCACGCCGAATCGCCGGAGTGGATACCGGCCTCCTCGATGTGCTCCATGATCCCGCCGATATAGACCACGGTGCCGTCGCACAGCGCGTCGACGTCGATCTCGATGGCGTCCTCGAGGAACCGGTCGACGAGCACCGGGTGTTCGGGGGAGAGCTCGGTGGCGCGGGTGATGTAGCCCTGCAGCGTCTCCTCGTCGTAGACGATCTCCATGCCCCGACCGCCCAGCACATACGACGGCCGGACCAGCACCGGATAGCCGATCTCGGCGGCGATCCGGCGGGCCTGCGCGAAGGTCCTCGCGGTGCCGTACCGCGGGGCGGGCAGCCCGGCGGCGGAAAGCACGTCGCCGAATGCGCCGCGGTTCTCGGCCAGATCAATCGCCTCCGGCGGGGTCCCGACGATCGGAAGCCCGGCGTCGGCCAGCCGTTGCGCTAGCCCGAGTGGGGTCTGGCCGCCGAGTTGCACGATGACCCCGGCAACGCCCGGCCCGCCGATCGCCGACTGCTCTTCGGCGTGGAACACCTCCAGGACGTCTTCGAACGTCAGCGGCTCGAAATACAGCCGGTCGGCGGTGTCGTAGTCGGTGGACACCGTCTCCGGGTTGCAGTTGATCATCACCGTCTCGAATCCGGCCTGCGACAATGTGGTTGCCGCGTGCACGCAGCTGTAGTCGAATTCGATGCCCTGCCCGATCCGGTTAGGCCCGGACCCCAGGATCAGCACCTTGGGCTTCTCGGTCTGCGGGGCCACTTCGGTCTCGGCGGCCGTGTCGAGCTCGTAACTGCTGTAGTGATAGGGCGTCTTCGCCTCGAACTCCGCCGCGCAGGTGTCCACCGTCTTGTACACCGGGTGGAGGCCCAGCCGCTCTCGCAGCGACCGCACACAGGCTTCCCCGGCCAGTTCCGGTCGCAGCGCGGCGATCTGGCGATCCGATAGCCCGCTGTGTTTACAGCGTCGCAGCAGGTCCGTGTCCAGCACGGCGGCGTCGACCAACTGTGCGCGCAGCGCCACCAGCTCGGCGATCTGTGCGACGAACCACGGGTCGATGCCGGATGCCTCGGCGACCCGCTCCACCGAAGCGCCCAGCCGCAGAGCGAACTCGATGTCGTAGAGCCGGCCTTCGGTCGGTGTGCGCAGCCGAGCCAACAACTCCTCGGCGGACACCGCAGGGTCGGGGGCGGTCCAGAACCCGGCGCGGGTGGTTTCCAGCGACCGCATCACCTTGCCGAGCGCTTCGATGAAGTTGCGGCCCAGCGACATTGCCTCCCCGACGGATTTCATCGTGGTGGTCAGCGTGGGGTCGGCGCCGGGGAATTTCTCGAACGCGAACCGCGGCGCCTTGACTACTATGTAGTCGAGGGTGGGTTCGAAGCAGGCCGGGGTTTCCTTGGTGATGTCGTTGAGGATCTCGTCGAGGGTGTAGCCGATGGCCAGCTTGGCGGCGATCTTGGCGATCGGGAAGCCGGTGGCCTTGGACGCCAACGCACTTGACCGCGACACCCGCGGGTTCATCTCGACGACGATCAGCCGGCCGTCGCACGGGTTGACCGCGAACTGGATGTTGCAGCCCCCGGTGTCGACGCCGACCTCGCGTAGGATCGCGATCGCGAGATCGCGCATCCGCTGGTACTCGCGATCCGTCAGCGTCATCGCCGGCGCCACGGTGATCGAGTCGCCGGTGTGCACGCCCATCGGGTCGACGTTCTCGATCGAGCACACCACCACAACGTTGTCGTGGCCGTCGCGCATCAGCTCGAGTTCGAATTCCTTCCAGCCGTAGATCGATTCCTCGATCAAGACATTGGCGCTCGGTGAAGCCGCCAGCCCCGCGCCGGCCATCCGCTCAACCTGCTCGGCGCTGCTGGCCATGCCTGAGCCCAGACCGCCCATGGTGAACGAGGGGCGCACCACGACCGGCAGGCCCAGTTCGGCCACGGTCTCGTGGACCTCGTCCATCGTGAAGCACACCCGCGAGCGCGCGGACTCACCGCCCACTTTGGCGACGATGTCTTTGAACCGCTGCCGGTCCTCGCCGCGCTGGATGGCGTCGAAATCGGCGCCGATGAGCTCGACACCGTAACGCTCCAGCACCCCGTTCTCATACAGCGCGACCGCGGTGTTGAGCGCGGTCTGCCCGCCCAGGGTGGCCAGCAGGGCATCGATCTTGTTGCCGCGCCGAAGCTGTTGGGCGATGACCCGTTCGACGAACGGCGGGGTGATGGGTTCGATGTAGGTGTGGTCGGCGAACTCGGGGTCGGTCATGATGGTGGCCGGGTTGGAGTTGACCAGGGTGACCTCCAGCCCGTCCGTTTTGAGCACGCGACAGGCCTGGGTGCCGGAATAGTCGAACTCGCAAGCCTGCCCGATGACGATCGGCCCGGAGCCGATCACCAGCACGTGGCGCAGGTCGGTGCGACGCGGCACTATCGCCCTTCCCCTGCCATCAGGTCGACGAACTGGTCGAACAGGTACTCCGCGTCGTGCGGGCCGGCCGCGGCCTCCGGGTGGTATTGCACCGAAAACGCGCGTCCATCGGCCAGTTTGACGCCTTCTACGACAGCGTCGTTGGCGCAGGTGTGGCTGACGACCGCCGGCCCGAACGGCGTGGCGAACCGCTGACCGGCCTCCCCCTCCAGCGCGAAGCCGTGGTTCTGCGCGGTGACCGCGACCCGCCCGGTGGCGTGGTCGATGACCGGAATGTTGATCCCGCGGTGACCGAACACCATCTTGTACGTCGACAGGCCCAGCGCCCGGCCCAGGATCTGGTTGCCGAAACAGATGCCGAACAACGGGATTCCGGCATCCAACACCTCGCGGGTCACCGCGACAACGTGATCGGCGGTGGCCGGGTCCCCGGGCCCGTTGGACAGGAACACGCCGTGCGGCTTGATCTCGGCGATCTGTTCGAACGTCGCCGACGACGGCAGCACGTGGCTGCAGACCCCGCGCCGGGCGAAATTCCGCGGCGTGTTGGTCTTGATCCCAAGGTCGACCGCGGCTACCGTAAACTGCTGCGGCCCTTCGGGTTCGACGACATAGGGGGCCGTGGTGCTGACCTGACCGGCCAAGTCGGCACCGAGCATCGGCGGCTGGGCCCGCACCCGCTGCACCATCTCGTGCGCGTCGGCCAGCGCCGCGCCGGAGAACACCCCCGCCTTCATCGAGCCGCGGGTGCGCAGATGGCGCACCACGGCGCGGGTGTCGATGCCGGCGACCCCCACAATGTGCTGGCGGACCAGCTCGTCTTGCAGCGTGCCGGTGGCCCGCCAGCTCGAGGCGCGCGGTGACGGATCACGCACCGCGTAGCCCGCGACCCAGATTTTGTCGCCGCGGCTCTCGGCGTCCTCGTTGTTCCAGCCGGTGTTGCCGATCTGTGGGGCGGTGGCCACCACAATTTGACGGTGATAACTGGGATCGGTCAGCGTCTCCTGGTAGCCGGACATGCCGGTGCTGAAAACGGCTTCGCCAAGTGTCTGGCCGACCGCGCCGAACGGTGTCCCGGCGAATACGCGGCCATCCTCGAGCACCAGCACGGCTCTGTCGGCAGTCATCACCCGGCCTCCTGCAGCCAGCGGGCGTAGTCGTTGCGGTCGTCGCCGCGGAATCCGGTGTCGATTTCAGCGCCCGACGGCAGCCGCCACCGGATCGCCAGCATCCCATTGTGGGACATAACCTTTCCGACGATGCCGCGCTCGGTGTGGATGGCGGTGATCGACTCCTGCGGGATCCAGATTGGCCGGGCGCCGCTGCGTTGCACCATGATGCCCTCGGGATAGCGGGTCAACACCGCCTTGGCGCGGTAACCTAGATCGCCGACGGCGACCCGGTCATGCGAGCTCGGCGCCAGCGTGCAACCCACATACACACCGCGGGTGGGTGCGACGATCGGCGAACCCACCGTGTCGGGCACGGCGGGCAGCGTGCCGATCAGCGCGGCCTGCCGCTGCGCGCGATGCCGCCAGCCGCGCATCATCAGCTGGATCACCAACGCGATCACCACCACCAGTACTGCGGCGAAGATGAGCGACCCCACCAGCGTTCCGGAGTTCATGCCGGGCACTTCCCGTCCAAGGCGGTGATCTTGCCGCGCAGCAGTGTCGCGGTCACGGCGGCGGGCAGCGTCATCGACTCGTAGGGGGTGTTGGCCGACCGGCTGGCCAGGTCGGCGCCGGCGACCGTCCAGGTGGCGTCGGGGTTCACCACGGTAAGGTTGGCCGGCTCCCCCACCTCCAGCGGCCGGCCGTGATCGGGCAGCCCGGCGATGCGCGCCGGATTTTCGCTCATCACCCGCGCGACGTCGCGCCAGGTCAACAACCCGGATACCACCATCGTCGCCGCCACCACCGACAGCGCGGTCTGCAGCCCCAGCATGCCCGGAAGCGCCGCGGAGAACTCAACGCACTTCTCGTGTTCGGCGTGCGGGGCGTGATCGGTGGCCACACAATCGACGATCCCGTCGGCCAGTGCTTGCCGCAGCGCGGCAGTGTCGGCGGCCTCTCGCAGCGGCGGGTTGACCCGGTTCACCCCGTTGTAGCTGGCCAGTCTACGGTCGTCGAGCATCAGGTGATGCGGCGTCACCTCGCCGGTGATCGAAATGCCTTGCTGTTTCGCCCATCTCAGGATCTCGACGGTACCCGCGGTGGAGGCGTGGCAGATGTGCACCCGGGCGCCGACGTCGCGGGCCAGCAGGGCGTCGCGGGCAACGATCGACTCCTCGGCGGCCCTGGGCCACCCCGAGAGCCCCAGCCGGGCGGCATTGGGCCCCTCGTGCGCGACGGCGCCCACGGTCAGCCTGGGCTCCTCGGCGTGCTGGGCGATCAGCACACCCAAGCCGGTGGCGTATTCCAGGGCGCGGCGCATCACCAGCGGGTCGGCCACGCATTTGCCGTCGTCGGAGAAGATCCGCACCTGCGCGGCGCCGGCGGCCATCATGCCCATTTCGGTGAGCTCGGTTCCGGCCAGCCCCATGGTGACCGCGCCAACCGGGTGCACGTCGACCAGGCCGACCTGCTGGCCGCGGTGCCAGACATAGTCGGTGACCACCGGGCTGTCGGCGACCGGGGTGGTGTTGGGCATCGCGAACACCGCTGTGTATCCGCCGAGAGCCGCTGCGGCCGAACCAGTTTCGATATCCTCGGCATATTCGCGGCCGGGCTCACGCAGATGGGTATGCAGGTCGACCAGCCCAGGCAGCAGCACCTGACCGGTGGCCTCGATGACGTCGGCGTCGTCGGGAATCGGAAGGCGGGCACCGATATCGGCGATCTGACCGTCGCCGACCAGCACGTCGACACGCTTCCCCTCGCCGTACGGACGCACACCGCGCAGCAGCACACTCATGCCGCACCCTCTTTTTTGGCCGTCCCGACCAGCAGATGGAACAACACCGCCATCCGCACGTGTACACCGTTGGAAACCTGTTGCAGCACAGCAGATTGCGACGAGTCAGCCACCGACGACGCGATCTCCATGCCGCGCAGCATCGGCCCGGGATGCAACACCACGGCATGGCCCGGAAGCATCGCCTGCCGCCGGTCGGAAAGCCCGTAGAGCACCGAGTACTCCCGTACGGACGGGAAGAACCCGCCGTGCATCCGCTCGGCCTGCACCCGCAGCATCAGCACCGCGTCGGCGGCGGGCAGCTCGGCGTCCAGGTCATAGGAGACGGTGACCGGCCAGTCGGCCACCCCGACCGGCAGCAGCGTCGGCGGCGCCACCAGCACCACCTCGGCGCCCAGGGTGTGCAGCAGCATGACGTTGGAGCGGGCGACCCGGCTGTGCAGGATGTCGCCGACGATGACGACGCGCCGGCCCTCGATACCGCCGAGCCGCTGCCGGATGGTCAGCGCGTCCAGCAGCGCCTGCGTCGGGTGCTCGTGGGTGCCGTCGCCGGCGTTGATCACCGACGGGCCAGTGCCCCCGGCGGTGGCGGTCCACTCGGCAAGCAGATGCGCGGCCCCGGATGCCGGATGCCGGATGATCAGCGCGTCGGCGCCGGCCGCACGCAGCGTCAGCGCGGTGTCGCGCAGCGACTCACCCTTGCCCACCGACGATCCCGCCGCGCTGACGTTGATCACGTCGGCGCTCATCCACTTGCCGGCCACCTCGAACGACACCCGGGTGCGAGTGGAGTTCTCGTAGAACATCGTGACCACGGTGCGACCGCGCAGCGTCGGCAGCTTTCTGACCTCACGACCCACCAGCGCCTGGGCGAACCGGTCGGCGTCGTCGAGGATGGCGATGGCGTTCTCGCGGCTCAGGTCTCTGGCGGCCAGCAGGTGTCTGCTCATGAGGCGGCCTCCCGGGAGATCACCACACCGTCGCGCCCGTCGTGCTCGCGCAGCAGCACGCGCACGCTTTCACTGCGCGAAGTCGGGACGTTCTTGCCCACGTAGTCGGCGCGCAGCGGCAGCTCGCGGTGGCCGCGGTCGACCAGCACCGCCAATTGCACCTCGCGTGGCCGGCCCAGATCGCGCAGCGCGTCCAGCGCAGAGCGCACCGAGCGCCCGGAGTACAGCACGTCGTCGACGAGGATCACCAGCGCGTCATCGATGCCGCCGGCCGGGATCGACGTTGCTTCCAACGGCCGCGGCGGCTTTTTCATCAGGTCGTCGCGGTACAGCGTGATGTCGAGTGCGCCGTGGGCAACCTCCACACCGCAGAATTCGCCGATATCGGCGGCCAGGCGCTTCGCCAGCGTCACGCCGCGCGTTGGGATGCCCAGCAGCACCACCATCGGCGCGTCTGGGCCGTCGAGGGCGGTCTTCTCGATGATCTGGTGCGCGATGCGGGCAATGGTGCGCCCGACGTCGGCCGCGGACATCAACTCCCGGCCGGTGGCGGCATTACCCGCGGAACCCATGCGAGATCCGGACTCCTTCTCCGCCTCGCCGGACGGATCGTTAAAGGATGTCGACTGCTCGGCAGCGTAGCACTGCTGCCGTCCGGCGACGATGCAGGGCGCGCAGCGGCCTGAGGAGGAGCCGGGGACTCCGCCCCGCCGCAACGCGCAACCGATCACCGCGCCGAGCTGATGCCGTTGACCGAGCCGACCGCTCCCGCACAGCGACCGATCCGCGTAGCGGTGGTCGGTCGGGTCCTCACAGCGCCTGCAGTCCTCGCTGCAGGTGATGTCGCAGAGTCGCCGGGGGCGGTCGCTGTCGGTCACGGTCTCCACATCGGTTTGCACTCTAATGAGCCGCCGTCGGCCTTACACTGGGTGGGAAATGAGCGCCTATCAGACCGTCGTGGTCGGCACCGATGGCTCGGATTCGTCGCTGCGTGCGGTGGACCGCGCAGGCGCGATCGCTGCGGATCACGGCGCGAAATTGATCGTTGCGACGGCGCATCTCCACGCCCCCGAGGAACACGGCGGCTGGGGCGTGCCGCCGGGGAGCACCCACGGCGCGGACTACCGGATGGTGGGCGACGCCCCCGTCTACGCGATCCTGCAGGACGCCAGGGAGCGGGCGCACAAAGCCGGGGCCAAGAACGTGGAGGAGAAGCCGATCGTCGGTGCCCCCATCAACTCGCTGGTGCACCTGGCCGAGGAGGTCCATGCCGACCTGCTGGTCGTCGGCAACGTCGGACTCAGCAGCGTCGCCGGGCGGCTGCTGGGATCAGTCCCATCCGAAGTCTCCCGCAGGGCCAAGACCGACGTGCTGATCGTCCACACCACCGACTGAGGCATCGTTAAGAATCGTTCGGGTCGATCTTCCGGATGAACTCTGGTACAGCGCCCGATCACCGCGCCGAGCCGATGCCGACGGCCGAGCCGACCGCCCCCGCACAGCGACCCGGTGGGGGTGTCAAAGGCCCTGACGCGAGAGGTTCGCCCGAGGAGGGTTCGATCTACCTCATCTCAACGAGGTCCCCGCTGCCGCTGCACTTCCCTGCCGCGTGCCGCGCTTGAACGACGGATAGACCGCCTTTCGGCACACGGAACAGCGGGCAGTCTTCCGGCCCGAGTAGTCGCACGGTGGCTATAGTGTGGAACTCCGCCCGGCACCAGGCCGCACACATGGAGGCGAGGGGACGTGGACCGATACGGACGCACGGACCAGGAGTGGGCGACGTGGCTGCGCGAGCTGCGCGTCTTCATCGAGGAGGCACTGTCAACTTGAGCAGTCGGAGGGCGATTTTCGCCGGTTCGCCTCCGCGATTCACCAGGTCGCGTGTGACGTATGAGGCTTATGCGGTTAGCAGAACGTCCACACGACCTCAAGTTGACAGTGCCGCTCATGTTGATGTGGCGCTGGCCGCCGGCCTGCTGACTGGTGCCCGTGCTGCGCGGGCCGGTGAACTGTCGCTGACGCTGTTGCGTTTCTGTCATCGACTGGCATTTGTGGTGGAGGGTGATGTGCGCGCCGACGCCGCCGACGAGGAGAGGTAGATGTCGGCCATTGTGATTCGCGGGTTGCGGCGTGCGCGTGGCGCGCTCGTCGACGCCGAGCTGGATGTGCTGCGTCTGGCTTATGACACCAGGAAAAACGCCGCCGATGAGGCGCCCGCTGATGTTCTTTTCGAGGTGGCCGCTAGGTTGCATCAGATCGCTGATGAGGTTGATGAGGCTGCCACGTTGATCGATTGGGCGACCGCCCGCTGATATGTGGGGCCTCGGCGGGCTGGGCGCTGGATTCGGCTACGCGTCAAGCCACCGCGATCATGGCCGTCCATGCCCGCCAGGGGACTGTCAACTTGAGGTCGTGTGGACGTTCTGCTAACCGCATAAGCCTCATACGTCACACGCGACCTGGTGAATCGCGGAGGCGAACCGGCGAAAATCGCCCTCGGACTGCTCAAGTTTCCAGCGTGCTTGCGCGCTCTCGATCAGCTTGAACGCCATGGCGATTCCCGCCGCCCGCGAGCCGGAGCCCTTGGTAATCCGGCTGCGGTGGCGCACGGTGGCGAAGGTGGACTCGGGGTTGGTGGTGCGCAGACAGATGCTCGCTCGTGACCGCACAGGATCTCGACAAGGCAATTCGCGGGGAGCTTGCGCGGTTCGAGAACAAATTCAGCGAATTCGCGACGCGATTGCTCGCACAGCTCAACATGCATCAGCTCGCGAGGAACTTCGTGAGCTGATCGAAAAAAGGGCGGCTGACCGGGCCATTTCGGTGGAGCTGCCGGGAACCCGCCAGTTTTAGGTGCATCTGCGCAGGTCAGCGGCATTTTTACGGCATCGTCAAGTTATTTGAGAATACTTGTGGTGCAGTAGATGTGAGTGGATTAGGTTGCGGAACTTACTGACTGACGGTGTCTTTCATGCCGCTGCAGCGGCTGTGATTTCGTGCCAGACCGCGAAACGGTCGCGCATC
>DASPOT010000064.1:0-38036 GCA_035625875.1 Mycobacterium sp.
CGGCGACGTGCGCGCTGATCGGCGCTGGCTCGGCGACGTTGTCGCGTTCATGCCGATCAGCGCTTACTGTTGTGTGCGCTGTTGTGTGCGCTGCATAGCCACGCGAGGAAGCCGCAGCGAGGCTAAGCAAGACAGTTCCAAGAGCAATGGCCCTTCGCACAGATCGCTTACCGAACATAAAGCTGGTAAGCGAGCCAATGATAAACGTGGCTGCGGCTCCGATAAGAACGAACCATGTGAACGCGATGGCGGTGGTCATGAGGCCCCTGCTGTCGCGCTGTGCGGGCCGTATGTCGGTCACAGGGCGACCTCCTCGCCGGTGGCCTTTAACAGAGAAAACCAACGGCATTTTCGGACGCTAACGTACGTACCTTTGACAGGACGGATCGCCGAACGGTGTGTCGCGGATCGGCGCACAAACCTCACACACGGGATTAGACCACGGACGGCAGATAACGCTGCGCCGGGGCGTCTACCGCTCATCCAGTGGCAGTGGACCAGGGCCGACTGGCGCCAACTACGTCCAGCAGATCACGGGCCGCGACTGGTCAAAGAGCGCCTGCGTTTTTTGTCCCTATTCTGTTGCCAGCGCCGACGGACGCCACAGCACCCTCGAACGGTTCCGCCGCGAGCCCAATGCCGGGGCTGACGCCCTATTCATGGAGCACGTTTCGCTGGCCATGAACGAGCGACAGGCTCTCATGGGCAGGGACCGGCTGATCGACGAGGTGACCCGAGCCGGTCTCACCGAAGTCCTCGAGATGTTCCATCAACGTCTGGATGCCGCCAAACACGCAATCTATGAAGTTCGCCGCCTGGCGCGGCCCCGGGCAACTGGTGCCCCGATGATCGCCCGCTCCGCACACGCCTCGTGTGCAGCGGCGGCCCGCGACGCCATGCTCACCGCCCTGCGATCCATACCCGGCCAGCCAACTACCGGCAGCAATGGCATCACCCGCACCGTGTTACGCCGGTGCACAAAAACACCGCCCTGGACCGAGCAGTTCTTCGTGGCCGACCCCGCTGTCGTTGAGCAGAAAGCCAGACTCGGATTCGAGGCCTGGTGGTCGCCAGATCTCTCGCAACCGCTGGTCCAGGAAGATCCCAACGCACTCATAGGAGTCTCGCACTGCGCGAACAGCACCCGGGCGCACCGAGCCTGTCGGACTCCAGCAGCCGCGTAAGCGGGGGCCAGGTCAGCGAGCATCGCCCGGTTGAACGCATTGCGTTTGTTCGGCCGGTTCAAGCCGATCAACAAGACATGTCGGTCCCGCTCCAGGGATACGGTCTCCAGGGTTTGGTAGCGCTGTTGTGATCATCGGCCAAGTCAACCGCCGAACTAGTTAATATGCAATGGTGCATACAGTCGGGCCTGTCGTGCTGCTCGGGCCAGAGCTGTTACGATCTTGATAATTGTTCATTACCTGGAATTATCCACTCCTTGACCGGTAAACGGCTCGCTTAGATAGTCAATGCGTTATATGCTCTTTAGCATAGTCATGAGCCGGCGGACCCGGCCCATGAGACAGGAGATAGACGATGTGGATCATCGAGCTCAACATCGCCGGCCATCGGTTCACCCGTGAGGTTCCAGACCTTCACCGCCGATCCTTCCGGTTCAGCCCACGCAATGTGCACTGGCACGTCCCGCAGCTTCGCCACTCGCACGCTGCGTGACGTCGGTCAACTAGGGGAGGGTGGCCGTGACGATGACTGTGGATGCCGCGCGGCGGGGCGCACGCAGAAAGCGCGGCGGCACCCGTAACAACATGCTGGTCAGCGCCGCCGAGGTGATGCGGGAGCGCGGCGCGGCGGGTGTCACCATTGACGAGGTACTCGCCCGCAGCGGCGCGCCCCGCGGCTCGGTGTACTACCACTTTCCCGAAGGTCGCAACCAGATCCTGACCGAGGCGCTGCGCTACGCCGGTGATTCCATCACCGCCACCATCGATGATGCGGCCGACCAGGGCGCCAAGGCCCTGCTGCGGCGCTTCGTCGAGTATTGGGATCGCCTGCTGGCCGACAGTGACTTCAACGCCGGCTGCCCGGTGGTGGCCGCGGCGATCGGCTCGGCCGACGACGAACCCCAGCTGACCGCCGAGGCCGGGCAGATTTTCGGCCGCTGGCGCACAGCGCTGACCCGGGCGTTCTTCGCCGACGGCTTCGACGACTCGGATGCGGCGTCGCTGGCGGTGGTGTCGATCGCCGCACTGGAAGGTGCCGTCGTGCTATGTCGTTCGACGCACAGCGCGGGCCCGCTGCACGATGTCGCCGACCAGCTCGAATTCCTGATCAAGGCAAGAGAATTCGTCCGTCGCAACGGAGTGCCCGACCGTAGCGGCGGCTAGCCGGCTGGTTCAGTCGCTGGCCGGCAGCGGCTTGGCCTCTTTGAGGCGCAGCGCGGTCTCGCCAACGGCGAGGGTCCCGGCGCCAGCCTTGGTTACCAGCACCTCCCCACCGTCCTCGTTGACATAACGCTTGCCCATGACATTGCCGTCGGCGAACGCGGGGTTCAGTTCGCCCGATCGCTCAGCGTCCATCGGTACCATGGGTGCGCCGCCGCAGCGCAGATCATCAAGGCTGTCGGCGCTTCTGACGACGATGACCTGGGTGTCACACACCTGGCTGGCGAGGCGAGTTCCGTTCTTGATCACGAGTTCGTCCTCTGACACATCGCTTACTGCTCAGCCGGGGCGGTCCGCAGCCCGTCGACGATCTCGCGGCGGAGCAACTTGCCGGTCGGGTTGGTAGGCAGCTCGTCACGAAACACTACCCGGTCGGGGGTACGCGAGCCGCGCAAACTCTTGTGCACATGCTCGCGGAGCTCCTCCGGGTCGGGGTCGATGCCGGCAGCCGGCACCACCACAGCGACGATCGCCTGGCCCCACTGCGGGTCATCGACGCCGACCACGGCGACGTCGCGCACATGGGGGTGCTCGATAAGCACGTCCTCCAGCTCGGCGGGCGCGATGTTCTCGCCGCCCCGGATGATGGTGTCGTCGCTCCGTCCGCTGATGAACAGGTAGCCGTCTTCGTCGAGGATGGCGATGTCCTTCGTCGGGAACCAGCCCTTCTCATCGAGCACCGAGCCGATCCCGGTGTACCGGCCCGAGACCTGCTCGCCGCGAACGAACAGCTCACCGCTTTGGCCCGGTCCCAGCACGGTGCCGTTCTCATCGCGGATCTGCAGCTCGACGCCGGGTACCGCTTGGCCTACTGATCCCAGCCGCTTGGCGACGCCAGGCTCGCTCGCGGAGTGCGCGCGTCGGTGATCTTCGGGGGTCAGCACCGCGATCGTCGAACTGGTCTCCGTCAGACCATATGCGTTGACGAAACCCACATTCGGGAGCAATTCGAGCGCCCTGCGGACCAGTGGCAGGCCCACCTTCGAGCCGCCGTACGCCAAGTTACGCAACGACGGCAGCTCATGGTGGCCCTGCTCCAGCGCCGTGACGACACGGTCCAGCATGGTGGGCACCACCGTCGCGGTGGTGATGTGTTCGTCGTTGATCAGCCGCACCCATTCCTCGGCATCGAAATTGGGCAGGTACACCATCTTGCGGCCGGCGTACAGGTTGGACAGCGCCGCACCCACCCCGGCGACGTGATAGGGCGGCACACAGATCAGCACGGCATCGCCTGGCTCGGCTGAGTCGAATTCGACGGTGCCGGTGGTGTAACTGGTCAGATTGTTGTGCGAGAGTTCGACGGCCTTCGGCCGCGACGTGGTGCCGGACGTGAACAGCACTATCGCGACCGAGTCGGGGTCGGCAAACTCCGCAGTATGTTCAGAGGGGTCGGCGCTGGCGGCGGCCGCCAGGAAGTCGTCAGAGGGCATCGGCGACGTGGGTTGATCGCCGAGCATCTCCCGGTAGCGGCTGTCGACGATCACCAGGGGTTGGGGCAGCCGCCGGATCAGGGACTGGATACCCTCGGCGGAGAGCCGGTAATTGATCGGGGTGAATCCCAGCCCGGCGCGCGCCGAGGCGAAGATCAACAGCGGCAGCATCACGCCGCCAGTGCCGACGTAGGCCACATGCTCGGCATTCGATCCCGCGATGACACCCGCGCCGCCGTCGGCGAGATCGCTGAGCTGCTGAGTGGTCAACCGCAAGTCGCCCGAGACCACAGCCGTTCGATCGGGATTGCTCGACACCGCCATGTCGAGCAGTAACGAAATGCTCATCCTCGATCCTTCTGGGCCTCAACCGTTTTCCGAACGTGGCCCAGCCGACTCCAGCCTGACACGGACACCTACGTCATAGTGTAGACCGCCTAATCGATATATCGCCGACCGGTGCCGTCGCAGCCTACGGGCCCTGAGCGCGCCGCGAGACGGCTTCCCAGTCGCGCCAGGTTTGCAGTCGCTGCTGGTAGATGTCAGCGACGCGACTCAACACGTCGGAGCCGAAAAGCACACGAAGTGGCGGCTTTTCGGCGTCGACGATCTCGAGCAGCGCACGACCCGCAGCCTTGGGGTCGCCCAGCGCCAGCCCGCTGCGACGCCGGTCCGAGGCCTCACGGACGAAGGCGTATTCAGTCATCTTGTCCGACCAGCGTGCCGATGGCCCGGCCCAGTCGGTGCTGAACAAGCCGGGCTCGACCATTGTGACCTTGATACCGAGCGGCTCGACCTCAGCGGCCAACGATTCGCTCATCGCCTCCAGCGCCCACTTGGACGCGTGGTAGGCCGACATGTTCTGGAAGGCCCCGACGCCGGCGATGCTGGAAACCTGGATGATGTGCCCCGAACCCTGGGCACGCAGAAATGGCAGCGCGGCCTGAGTGACCCAAACGGCACCGAACAGGTTGGTCTCCAGCTGGTCCCGCAGGTCGGCCTCGGAGAGTTCCTCGAACGCGCCGAAATGGCCGTAGCCCGCATTATTGACGATGACGTCAAGGCCGCCAAAGTGGTCATAGGCGCGGCCGACTGCCTCGAAATCCGCGGCCCGGTCGGTGACGTCCAGCCGAAGCGGCAGCAGCCGGTCGGTGAACCACGCCGACAGTTCGGTCAGCGAATTGGGGTCTCGTGCGGTCGCGGCGACGCGGTCACCACGCTGCAGGGCGGCGATGGTGAACTCGCGGCCGAATCCGCTCGACGCACCGGTGACGAACCAGATCATGCGTTCACGCTAGCGCGTCAAGGGCCCGCCCCGCAGTTGTTCCAATGGACCAAAGCGCCATTCGCTCACCGCCTTCGCCAAGGTTACCGATGCGACTTCAGCCGAGACCAATACTGTTGTGCGTCCTGCACTTTCCTTCCGGGACGATCCGCGGCTGTGAATTTCGCGACACGACGCGCCGCATAGGTGTCGCCCGTTTCACGCTCGGGATAGCCCCTGCCAAGCAGTTAGTTGATTTTGCGCGCCGTCGGCGGGGGAATGAGCTCAGTCGAAATACACTGCGCCGCAGGATGGTCCGTGCTGCGATTGGAACGGCCGCGGCGCATGTAGCGCGTCAGGCTTTCTCTCCTCTCAGGACGCGACGCCGGATCGAGCCCAGCATGTGGTTCGTGGCACAACGTGAAGACGCGTTCCGATGACTAGGGCACGATAGATGCGGCCGCGGAGTCCGGGGAAAGCCGCGTAGGACTGGGCCCGCAGGCGCGTGTCGCCCCCGTGTAGGTCCGATGGGCCGCGACATTCGGGTCGAGTTCGAAAGCGGCGGTCCCGGCTCGCACGCGATATACCTCCTGGACACCATGGAGGCAGCGAACGACTTCAACGGGTGGGACCGCAACACGGCGGCGTTTGACTGGTTCCATGGGTCGGGATTGTCGGTCGTCATGCCCGTCGGTGGGATGTCCAGTTTCTATAGCGACTGGTATCAGCCGGCGGTCGGCAACGGTCAGACGTATACCTATAAGTGGGAAACCTCCCTGACCCGGGAACTGCCAACGTGGCTGGCGGCCAACAAAAATGTCGCACCAAACGGCAACGCCGTAGTGGGTGCATCGATGGGTGGCTCCTCGTCGTTGGTGCTGGCCATCTATCATCCGCAGGAGTTCATCTACGCCGGGTCGATGTCAGGCTTTCTGCACCTCTCCAGCGGTCCGTGGCCCGGTTTGGTCAACCTTGCCATGCGCTGGGACGGCGGCTTCAACTCCAACGCGATGTGGGGCCCGCCCAGCGACCCAGCCTGGGCGCACAACGACCCGACGGTCAACGTCACAAAGCTCGTCGCCAACAACACCCGCATCTGGATTTACTGTGGTAACGGCACGGCGACACCGCTCGACGTTAATAACCCAAACGTGGCGGGGCTGGGTTCCCTGGAGGGATTCGCAATCAACTCCAACGTCGCCTTCAAACACGCCTACCTCGCCGCCGGGGGCACGAACGGCATGTTCAATTTCCCGAATGGCACCCACAACTGGGCCTACTGGGGCCAACAGCTGCAGCAGATGAAACCGGATTTGCAACGTGTGCTGGGCGTCCAACCACTGCTTGAGCCGCAACCGGGGTATATCTGACAAACTCTGGTACTGGTCGGGCACCCGAATGCGGCTCCAATGGCCTTCAGACGTTTTCCTCCCAGGGCGAGATTCGTGGAATCCAGCGTGGAACGTTCTGGTGGTAATTGAGGTATTCGCTGCCGTAGCGCCGGGTGAGATGGGGCTCTTCCCAGAACCGGATGGCGATCGCTTGGAACGTCAAGAAGATCGCGAACCAGAGCAGCAGCCAACCGGACGCGGTGACAGCCGCCTCGCCAAGCAGGATGCACAGGACGCCGGTGATCATCGGGTTGCGCACGTGCCGGTACGGCCCGCGTACCACCAGGTTGACCGGCTCTCCCATCGCGTTGCCGACGCCGAGGGTGCCCTTGCCCACTCGGTGAAAAAGCACCACTGTCCAGGTCCACAGGCCCAACCCGCCGGCGATCAGTAGCCCGCCGATCGACACCAGCCCGACCGTCAGCAGCGACCCGAGGTCTGGCGCCCGTACGTCAGCCGCGATCACGATGAGCGCCGGTATGACGAGCGCCATCGTCACCGGGAAGACCAGGATCGAGATCAGCTGACGCCACCAAAGCCGTCGTTCGCGCGTGTCCGCCACCATGGCAGTCCTCCTTGTTCAGTAATACTTCAGCGCTTGTTGAACAACAAGCCTACGCCCGTAACCCGGCATACGTCAACAAGTGTTGAAGTATGCTGCCGTGCATGTCAGAAGCGCAGCGCACGGGCCGGTGGCGCACCGGTCAACAGAACAAGCAGCGCATCATCGACGCGGCGCGCGAACGTTTCATGCGTGACGGGTACGATAAGGCCACCGTCCGCGCGATCGCTGCCGACGCCGGGGTGGATGTGGCGATGGTCTATTACTTCTTCGGCAACAAGGAGGGCCTGTTCACCGCGTCGGCGCTGACCGGGCCCGAGCACCCGCTGCACCAGCTGGCCACGCTCCTCGACGAGGACACCGAGCAGATCGGCCCCAGGCTCGTGCGCCGCTTCCTCGAGCACTGGGACGAAGGCGCCGTCTTTGAGCCGCTGCTGACGCTGTGGCGGTCGGCGGCTATTCAGCCTCTGGCGCGAAAGGTGTTGCACGACACGCTTGCCGGTCCGATCGCGAAGCGGGTCGCCGCAGAGTTTGGGGTGGCCGATGCGGAGCTGCGCGTGGAGCTGGTGGCCAGCCACCTAGCGGGGCTGGCGTTCGCGCGTTACCAGCTCAGGATCGAGCCGATCGCCTCAGCCGCGGTTGAGGAGGTAGTTGCCTGGATCGGGCCGAGCGTGCAGCGCTATCTCACGGGTCCGCGCCCGTACCTCGGCGGCTGAGGTCAGGTGCCGGTCCAGCGCGGCGCGCGCTTCTCGGCGAACGCGATCGTGCCTTCCTTGGCGTCGTTGGATGCGAACACCGGCATCAAGATCTTCATCTGCTCGGCGAACATAGTCTCCGGGCTCCAGCCGCGGGACTCGACGATGATCCGCTTGGTGGCGGCCACCGCGAGCGGGCCATTGGCGGTGATCTTTTCGGCCAGCGCGATCGCCTCGTCCAGCGCCGTTCCGGGCTCGGCCAGCACGTTGACCAGCCCCAGGGCGTACGCCCGCTCGGCGGGCAGGTTGTCACCGGTCAGGGCCAGCCCCATGGCAACGGCGTAGGGGATGCGCTGCGGCAGCCGCAGCAGTCCCCCACCACCGGCGACCAGCCCACGTTTGACCTCGGGGAGGCCGAACGCCGAGTCCTTCGCCGCCACGATCAGGTCGGTGGCCAGCGCCAGCTCAGTGCCGCCGGCCAGGGCGTAGCCTTCGACCGCGGCGATCACCGGCTTGGCCGGTGGACGTTCGGTGAAGCCCATGCCGCGGCCCTCGACGACGACGTTCTCGCCGCGGGCGAACGCCTTGAGATCCATGCCCGTGCAGAACGAGCCGCCCGCACCGGTCAAGACCGCCACCGACAATCCGGGATCGCCGTCGAGCCGATCCATCGCATCGGCGAGGCCCCGGCTCACCGCGGCGTCGACCGCGTTCTTGGCCTCGGGCCGGTTGATCGTGGTGATCAGGATCCGGTCTCGCTGTTCGACCAGGACTACGGGTTGGGTCTTGCCTTCGCTCACGACGCTGTGACGCTCCTTCGGATTTCTATGGCAGGTGTCGAGGCGATGGTATCGACCGGTCACCCGAGCGCCGAGTGTGCGGGTTAACATCACGGCCAAATTCACGCTGATCCCAGCGCGCGACCCTGCGCATGCAATCCGTAAACGCTCGTCCCCGTTCCTGTGCATTTCTCGGCAACCGGTGTGGCTGTCTTGACAGAGTGGTTGTGTTGGTGGTGCAGGCTTTTCGGCGTGCGACAGGTCAGGTAAGGAGAACGAACGATGCCTGGTGGAAAACCAAACATCTTGGTCATTTGGGGTGACGACATCGGGATCTCGAACCTGAGTTGTTACAGCCGCGGCTTGATGGGTTACCGCACGCCCAACATCGATCGCATCGCCGATGAAGGAATGCTGTTCACCGACTCCTACGGCGAGCAAAGCTGCACAGCGGGGCGCTCGTCGTTTATCACCGCGCAAAGTGTGTATCGCACCGGGCTCAGCAAGGTTGGTGTGCCCGGTGCTGATGTCGGGCTCTCCGCTGACGACCCCACTATCGCCGAACTGCTCAAACCGCTGGGCTATGCGACTGGCCAGTTCGGCAAGAACCACCTCGGCGACCTGAACAAGTATCTGCCGACGGTGCACGGGTTTGACGAGTTCTTCGGCAACCTGTATCACCTCAACGCCGAGGAAGAACCCGAAAACCCCGACTACCCGACGGAGCAGGAGGCACCCCTGCTACGCAAAGCCATGGTGCCGCGAGGGGTGATCCATTCCTGGGCGACCAACACCGACAGCAGCGAGGTCGGTGAGAGATTCGGGCCGGTCGGAAGGCAGCGCATCGAGGACACCGGCCCGCTTACGGCCAAGCGGATGGAGACCATCGACAACGAGACCATCGGGGCGTGCATCGACTTCATCAAACGCCAGCAGGAGTCGCAGACGCCGTTTTTTGTCTGGATGAACACCACCCACATGCATCTGTTCACCCACACCAAACCAGAAAGCATCGGACAGGCCGGGCGCTGGCAATCGCCGTACCACGACACGATGATCGACCACGACAGGCACGTCGGGCAGCTCCTCGACACGCTCGACGAGCTCGGGATCGCCGAGGACACCATTGTCATCTACAGCACCGACAACGGACCACATGGCAACTCGTGGCCCGACGGGGCGACCACCCCGTTCCGGAGCGAGAAGAACACCAACTGGGAAGGGGCCTTCCGAGTGCCGGAGATGATCCGTTGGCCGGGTAAGATCCCTGCCGGTGTCGTATCCAATGAGATTGTGCAGCACCATGATTGGCTGCCCACGTTCTTGGCCGCCGCGGGTGAGCCCGACATCGTCGACAAGCTCAAGAAGGCGCACACCATCGGAGACAAGACCTACAAGGTCCACATCGATGGCTACAACCTGCTGCCCTATCTGACCGGGGATGCCGACAAGAGCCCACGGCGGGGCATGATCTATTTCTCCGATGACGGCGATGTGCTGGCAATCCGGGCCGAGAACTGGAAGCTGGTCTTCATGGAGCAGCGCTGCCCGGGCACCCTCCAGGTATGGGCAGAACCCTTCACCCGGCTGCGGGTGCCGAAGATGTACAACCTGCGCACCGACCCCTTCGAACGTGCCGACATCACCTCCAACACATACTGGGACTGGTTCATCAAGCGAACATTTCTCGTCTTCATGGGGGCAGCGCTCGTTCAGCGGTTCCTGGAGTCCTTCAAGGAGTTCCCGCCCCGCCAGCGCGCGGCGTCATTCACGATCGACCAGGCCGTTGAACAGCTGAACGCCTTCCTCGCCGCCAGAGGCGGTTAATCGGTAGACACGCACCACGACCCCGCTGGCCGGGCCTCATGCTCGGGGTTCAATGGGCTTGAGCACCAGAGTCGGCCTCATGGTTGCAATGACAAAACCCCCGACCGATCAACAGCATCATGCCGCGGGGGCGGGAACTTTTGCTGCCGGTGGTCAGGCTAGTCGATTTTCCTTGCGGGTCAACGATTTCCGCTGGACTCCGCGCCGGCATGGTGACTAATGGTAGGTGCTCACCGGTTTTGGCGGCGCCATCCTTGTTTCGGCCGAGTACCCCGCTGTACCAAACCAAGCGCCCGGACGACCATTCAGCACCGTTCTACAAAGTGGGAACTTCGGCTTAACACGTTCGTAATTCGCTTCCCCGTACCGTAGCTGAGTGCGACGCGAGGTACCTTAGCTTGGTCGGACGCGAGCCGCCGCGAACCATGGGTGTCGAAGAGGAATTTCACCTCGTCGATCTGACGACGAGGCGGCTGACCGCCCGCGCACCCGAGTTGCTCCGTGAACTGTCCGACGACTTCGCCGCCGAGCTGCAATCCTGCGTCGTCGAGATGACCAGTGGGGTGGTCGAGACCCTCGACGGGCTGCGCGATGACCTGCTGCGCCACCGCCGCGTGCTGGTGGACACCGCCACTGAACTCGGCATCGGAGTGGTCGCGGCAGGGGCGGTGCCGCTGTCGGTGCCGGCCGAAATGCAAGTCACGCAGACCGCCCGCTTCCGGCAGATGCTGGCCGACTACCAGCTGCTGGCCCGCGAACAGCTGATCTGCGGCACCCAGG
Source organism: Mycobacterium sp. (assembly GCA_035625875.1). Classification (GTDB taxonomy): domain Bacteria; phylum Actinomycetota; class Actinomycetes; order Mycobacteriales; family Mycobacteriaceae; genus Mycobacterium. The sequence goes on from DASPOT010000064.1 coordinate 11,137, forward strand.
TGCATGTCGGCGTCGATGACCGCGACGTCGCCGTCGAGGTGGCCAACCGAGTGTCGCCGCACCTGCCCACGCTACTGGCCCTTTCGGTCAGCTCACCGTTTTGGGCCGACGGCACCGACACCGGCTACTCCAGCGTGCGCACCCTGGTGTGGCAACGTTGGCCCACCACCGGACCGGCGGCGCCGGTGCGGTCCGCTGCCGAATACGACGAGCTGGTGTCCGATCTGGTCGCCACCGGGGTGATCACCGACCGCGGCATGGTCTACTTCGATGTCCGCCCGTCAAACTCGGCGCCGACACTGGAGCTGCGGGTATGCGACAGCTGCCCGTCGGTGGACACGATCGTGTTGATCGCCGGGCTTTTCCGCGCCCTGGTGCAGCGTGAGATCCAGGGGCTGCGGGCCGGCACGCCGCCGAGGGTGATCGCACCGACGGTGGGCCGGGCGGCGCTGTGGCGTGCCGCGCGCTCCGGGTTGGAAGGTGCGCTCGTCGATGTCAGCCAGGCGCGTGCCCGCCCCGCGGGCGAGGTCGTCAATGAGCTGGTCTGCTCGTTGCGTCCACAACTCGAGGCAAGCGGTGACTGGGAGATCGTCAGCGAGCTTGCGCGGCAGGTGCTCATCGCCGGCACATCGTCGGCGCGCCAACGTCGGGCGCTGCGCCGCCGCGGCCGTCTCACCGACGTCGTCGACCAGCTGATCGCCGAGACGGCGGGCCGCTGGCCGAGCGCCGCTGTGGCGGTCGCCGAAGATCCCACCCTGCTATTCGGCTACCAGCCCACCACTCGGCCAGCCGAGCGAGCCGGCGTCGCCGACGTATTCGCCAGCTACGACGAAGCCGTCGGCGGCGGGCTTCCCCGGCGCCGCTACAAGAAGGTGCTCGAGACCATGGCGAGTCTCGGTGCGGCCGCGTTGCGATCCCGCGAGGGCGGCATCGAACAGGAACAGCTCGCCGAAAACATCACTTTCCGCGTCACCGGCCAGAGCCGCGCCCAGGTGTTCCCGCTCGACCTGGTGCCACGCGTGGTCGGCGCCGATGAATGGGCCCGGTTGACAACCGGACTCGGACAGCGCGCCCGCGCGCTGGACGCATTCCTGCGTGACATCTACTCCAACCAGGAGATTCTCGCCGACGGCATCATCGGCGTGCAGGCCCTCGACCGGGCGCCCGGCTTCCGCTCGACGGGCCGCCTCGCCGGGGACACGGTACACGTGCATATCAGCGGAACCGATCTGGTGTGTGACGCCGACGGCCACTGGCTCGTGCTGGAAGATAACCTGCGGGTGCCTTCGGGCATCGCATACGCGATCGTCAACCGCCGGCTGCTGAGCAAGTACCTGCCTGAGCTACGGCCACCAGGGGGGATCGCTGACGTCGACCGCGCTCCCCAGATGCTGCTGGATACCCTGAGCGCGGCGGCTCCGCCGCACACAACCGACGAACCGGCCGTCGTGCTGCTCTCCGCGGGCTGGGAGGATTCCGCCTGGTTCGAGCACAGGTTCCTGGCGGATGAGATGGGTGTGCCGTTGGTGCAGCCATCCGACCTGTCGGTGCGGGACGGCCGGCTGGTACGTCACATCGGCACGAGCACCCAACCCGTCGACGTTGTGTATGCCCGGATGGACGAAGACATGTTGTTGTCCTCGACCGGTCACGACGGCGCCCCGCTGCGGCCCGGGCTGCTCGACGCGATCGCCGACGGCAATCTGACCATCGCGAACGCGCTGGGCAACGGGGTCGCCGACGACAAGGCGGTCTACACGTACGTGCCCGCGATGATCGAGTACTACCTCGGCGAGAAGCCGTTGCTGCTCCAGGTGCCGACCTGGGTCTGTGCCGAGCGCGCCCAGCGCGACTACGTGCTGGCCCACCTATCCGAGCTGGTGGTCAAGCCGATCGATGGCCTCGGCGGCAGTGGCGTGCTGATCGGTCCGGAGGCGACCGACGCCGCGCTGGAGGCGCGCCGCCGCGAACTGGTGCTCCAGCCGGAGCGCTTCATAGCGCAGGAGATGATCGCGCTGTCGACCCACCCGACTTTCGACGGCGAAGGCATGTACCCACATCATGTCGACCTGCGCGCGTTCGTGCATCTGCGCTCCGGGCCCGGCGGCTCGGTATCGGCGCACGTGGCGCCGGCCGCATTGACGCGGGTGGCGAGCAGGGGATCACGCATCGTCAACTCGTCGGCCGGAGGCGGCAGCAAGGACACGTGGATTCTGACCCAACGGGTGAACGGCGCGCACGAAGAGCGCGACCGGCAGACGGCAGTACCGGCCTGAGGGAACATGCAACATGTGTGGTATCTGCGGCGAAATCCGGTTCGACGGGCGATCGGCGGATGTCGCCGCGGTGACCCGGATGACCGCGGCCATGGCGTCACGCGGCCCAGACTCCGACGGTGTCGTGGCGCACGGGCCGGTCGCGCTGGGACACCGCAGGCTGTCGATCATCGACCTGTCCGCGCACGGCGCCCAGCCGATGGTGGACAGCGACCTCGGACTGACACTGGTCTTCAACGGCTGCATCTACAACTACAAGGATCTCCGCAAGGAACTGGAAGCGTTTGGTTACCAATTCTTTTCGACTGCCGACAGCGAAGTGGTGATCAAAGCATTCAACCGCTGGGGTACCCGCTGTGTTGAGCGCTTCAAGGGGATGTTCGCATTCGCGATCGCCGACCGCGACTCCGGCGTGGTGACACTGGCCCGCGACCGCCTGGGCATCAAGCCCCTGTACCTGGCCGGAACGCCCGGCAGGTTACGGTTCGCCTCCACGGTGCGCGCGCTGCTCGACGGCGGCGAGGTGGACACCGAACTCGACCGCTATGCGCTGCACCACTACATGAGCTTTCACTCCGTGGTGCCGGCGCCGCGGACGATCTACCGCGGGGTGCGCAAATTGCCGCCGGCGACGGTGCGGGTGATCCAGCCCGACGGCACACACGCCGACACGGTCTACTGGATCCCCGCCTTCGAGCGCGATCCCGACCGCGCGTCCTGGTCGGTGCGTGACTGGCAGGCCGCCCTGATGGACGCGCTGCGCGCCGCTGTCGAGCTGCGCATGGTCGCCGACGTGCCGGTCGGGGTGCTACTTTCCGGCGGCATCGACTCGTCAATCGTGGTGGCGCTGCTGGCCGAGCAGGGACAGCACGGCCTGGCGACGTTTTCGATCGGTTTCGACTCCGCAGGCGGCGAATCCGGTGACGAGTACTTCTACTCGGATCTGGTCGCCAAGACCTTCGACACCGACCACCACAAGATCCACATCGACAGCTCCCGGCTGCTGCCAGCGGTGCCGAAAACCATTGCGGCCATGAGCGAACCGATGGTCAGCCACGACTGCGTGGCCTTTTACCTGCTGTCGGAGGAAGTGAGCAAATCGGTCAAGGTGGTGCAGTCCGGTCAGGGCGCCGACGAGATCTTGGCCGGATACGACTGGTACCCGCCGCTGGCCAACGTCGCGCGCGGGCAGACCACCGAAGCCTACGCCAAGGTGTTCTTCGACCGCGGCCACGCCGACGTGCTGAAAATCTTTGCACCCGAATACGGGATCGACGTCGACGCCAGCCGCGCGTTCGCGACCGCACACCACTGTGCGCCCGGTGCCCAGACCGCCGTGGACGCCGCGCTGAGGCTCGACACCCAGGTCATGCTGGTCGAGGACCCGGTCAAGCGCGTCGACACGATGACGATGGCGTGGGGGCTGGAGGCACGGGTGCCGTTTCTTGACCACGACTTTGTCGAGCTGGCCGCCACTTGCCCTCCCGAATTGAAGTTGGCGTCGGACGGCAAGGGTGTGCTCAAAGACGCATCGCGGGCGCTGCTGCCGTCCGAGGTGATCGACCGCACCAAGGGCTATTTCCCGGTGCCGGGCATTCGGCACCTCCACGGACCGGTGCTGGACATGGTCCGCGATGCATTGACCAACGACGCTGCCCGGGCGCGCGGCCTGTACCGCGCCGAGATCGTCGGTGCGCTGCTGGCCGAACCCAACAAGACCCGGACCACGCTGGGCGCCAATGCGCTCTGGCAGCTCGCGGTGCTGGAGATGTGGCTGCAGAGCATGGGGGGCTGACGTGGCCAGACATCAGGTACGCGCGAACTACGGCGCGTCACTGGCCCCGGACGCGACGGTATTCGCGCACATTGTCGACGACGGCGGCTATCCGCGGGCGGTACAGCGCTTCCTGCGCGGCTGGCGGGCCAGCTCGTCGCGCGATGTTGTGCTGCCGGTCAACGGTCCGGTCACCCGGATGATTCACTCCCCCGACGGGCACTGGCTGGCCTGCCAGGTCGCGCCCGACGGCGGCACCCGCACCCAGATCTGGGTGGTTACAACCGATCCCGACGACCCGTCGGCGTGGCGAATCGACCGACAGGAGACAGGTACTGCCGAGCTGGTCGGTTGGGACGGCACCCGCGTGGCGGCGATCCTGACAGCGGAAAACGGTATCGGCTCGTCATGCCTGATCGATCCATCCGACGCGAATTGCGTTGTGCTGGACAAGCGTTCGGGTGGCCGACTGGTCGACGCATGGGCCGGCGCGTCGCTGGTGCGGGTGGGTCCCCGTGGCTACCGCGAGCTGATCCTGCTGCACGGACTGACCGAAACAGTGCTGCTGCCGTCGGATCCCGGCTCCAGCACCGATGCCGGCATCATCCTTGACGACCATCATCCACGCCGAATCCGATACGGCCCGACGGGCGAGCAGACCAGGCGTTACTACCCGCACAAGTTCTACGACGTGAACAGCCTGCTCGGCTACGTGCGCACACTGATCCGCAGCGACAACGGCTGCGACCATGCACGCCTGTTGGAGGTCACCGCCACCGAGGACGGTGTCGTCTATCAGGTGGTGGCCGAACGCCCTGACTGCGATCTCGACGAGTTCGCCGTCAGCGACGACCTCAGCACGGTTGCTCTGTTGTGGAACCTGCATGGACGCAGTGAATTACAGATAATGACACTCGCCGACTGCGCCTTGCTAGATCCGATTCCACTGCCGGGGCCGTTGGCCGGCGAACTGTCCATCAGCGCGTCCGGCTCGATGGTCGCGGTCACCGTCGAGGGCCCGTCGATGCCGCGGACGGTCGAACTGGTGGATCCGCGATCCCGCGAGTGGGTGCGCATCGACCGCGAACCCAGCCGTGGCCCGGTGGTGGCCGGACACGCCAGCGGGCCCACGCTGGAGAGCGTCACCGCACACGACGGACTGACGTTAAGCGGTTGGCTGCACCGGCCGCCGGCCGAGGTGACGCACGCCGGGGCGCTGGTGTATCTGCACGGCGGCCCGGAGGGACAGGCCAGGCCCGGCTACGACGAACTCTTCCCGGATCTGCTCAACGCCGGCGTCACGGTGTTCACCCCGAATGTTCGCGGCTCCGGCGGATTCGGAAGGTCGTTCATGCACGCCGACGACAAGGAGAAACGCTTCGCCGCGATCGACGACGTCGCCGATTGCGTGCGTTTCCTGGTCGACAAAGGCCTCGCGGACGAGAGCCGGATCGCCTGCGCGGGCTGGTCCTACGGCGGTTTCCTGACGTTGGCTGCGCTGACGTTTCATCCGGACCTTTTCGCGGCGGGGATCAGCATCTGCGGGATGAGCGACCTGGGCACGTTCTACCGCAACACCGAACCGTGGATCGCACAGGCTGCTTATTCGAAGTACGGCCACCCGGTCAACGACCGTGCATTGTTCGAGCAACTCTCACCGCTGCGCCGTGTCGACGCGATGACGGCGCCGCTGTTGGTGGTGCACGGAGCGCACGACACCAACGTGCCGCCCACCGAGTCGGAACAGATCGTCGAGGCGCTGCGCCAGCGGGGCCGCAAGGTGCGCTACTTGCTGTTCAAAGATGACGGACACGCGATCGCCAAACGGGAAAACCGCGAGGCATTGGCGACCGCCATTGGCGACTGGCTCACCGCCGCTTTTGCAATAGCCCAGGCCGCCTGGTAGCGGAAACAACGTGCCGCCGCTCTTGACCGAACGGTGAGCCGTCGACGTCCAGAACTACATTCACACCCGGTGCGCAGGGCCCTGCTCGTTGATGCGTCGACGTTTTGCTGCCTGTGGTCAGGCGGGTCTTTCTTTGCGGGCCTGTGCGAAGCCAGCCTTGCTTGACAAGCCCAACGAAGCCAGTAACTTTGCTAATCAACACGTAAGTTTGTAGCCAAAGTTGAAGTGAAGGGGTAACGCATGGTCAGCGACGATCTGCGGCAGCGCCGCCTCGAGCTCATCAAGGAGCACATGGATACCGAAGTGACACAGGAGTTCGAACGCACTCTGAGCACATTCAACGGGCACCCGCGCTACGAGATCATGGCCACCGGCCAGATCTTCGACGGCGACGACGAGGTGATGGACTACTACCGGACCACCCGAACCGCGTTTCCGGATCAGCGTCACGACAACCTCCGCTACCACGTCGCCGATGACGCGGTGATCGTCGAGTTCGACCTGTTGGGTACCAATCTTGGTGAGTTCTATGGCCTTCCGCCGACGGGTAAGGCATTTCGGGTCCCGGCTATCGCGGTGTTTTTATTTGACGGCGACCGCATCGTCAATGAGCGCATTTACTCCGATTCGGCCAGCCTGGTGACTCAAATCGGACGTGGCGAGCTGCTCGCCCAGCCTCGGGCCTGATTGCCTGGCTCCTCCTCACCCCGCTCCGCGAGCTGCTCGCCCAGGCCGTAGCGCGTGGATAGTGACCACGGGTCGCGGCATCCGCACCACCGCCGCAAACGAAGACGCAATACTGGTCGGATGCCAAGCACCGATTTTCACCCCGACCTTCGCAGAGTTGCCCACGTCGCTCCACGAGCATTGGTCGGCCCGCGGACGCTGCCGCTGATGCGGGTGCTGACGCGGCTGCAAGGCCTTCGCAGCACCGGCGATGTCGAGGCGCTCACCCTGGGTTCCGGTGCCGCCGTTCGGCTGCACCAGCCCGCCGACATCACCCAACCCGCGCCCGCGCTGTTGTGGATCCATGGCGGCGGGTACGTGCTCGGTACCGCGAAACAGGATGACGGGCTGTGCCGCCGCTACACCCGCGCGCTGGGTATCACCGTGGCGTCGGTGGAATACCGGCTGGCGCCCGAACATCCGTATCCCGCGGCCCTGGAGGATTGCTACTCGGCGTTGACCTGGCTGACCGGACTGCCTGCGGTGAACCCGGCTCGGGTGGCGATCGGCGGGGCCAGTGCCGGCGGCGGGTTGGCGGCGGCGCTGGCACTGCTGGCCCGTGACCGTGGCCAGGTCAAACCGGTACTGCAGCTGCTGGCGTACCCGATGCTCGACGACCGCAGCGCGGCGAGTCCCAAGAATCGACACTACCGGCTGTGGAGCCCGAACAGTAATCGGTTCGGCTGGGCGGCGTATCTCGGCGACGTGGACCCGCAGGTCGCGGTTCCGGCGCGACGCGACGATCTCAGCGGACTGCCGCCGGCGTGGATCGGCGTCGGCACCCACGACCTGTTCCACGACGAGGACCGGGCCTATGCCGAGCGCCTCAACCGCGCCGGGGTGCCGTGCCATGTCGAGGTGGTCCCGGGCGCCTTCCACGGTTTCGACCTGCTGGTGCCGAAAGCCCAAGTGTCGCAGTCGTTCTTCGCCAGCCAGTGCGCCAGCTTGCGCAGGGCGTTTACCCCGAGGGGTCAAACGGCGGCGTAGATGACCTCGCCGCCGATGACGGTGGCGGCCACCATGTCGGAGGCCAACTCGGCCAGGGCGTCGGCCGGTGGAACCGTTAGCACGCACAAATCACCCGGCTGTCCAACCTCGACGGTGCGTGGCTGCGCTGGACGGTCGGGATAACCGAGGAACAGGTTCAATGCCTGCCGCGGCGCAATACGCTCGTCGGGCCCGAGCACCTCGCCGGTGCCGGTCGTGCGGTTGACCGCGGCGCGCATCGCGGCCCAGGGGTCGACGGCACCGAACGGTGCGTCGGTGCCGCCGGCCACCGGTATGCCGGCACCAATCAGCGACGCGACCCGCCACAGGTGCGCCTGCTCGTCGGCGGGCACGTCCTGCCTGTATTGCGATCCGCGTTCGGCGACGAGGTTGGGTTGCGTGACAACGGTGACGCCGAGTTCTTTGAGGTCGGCCAGATTGCCGTCAGGAACAATCGCGGCGTGCTCGATGCGGTCACGCTGCTCGGTGCCGGCAGCCCGCAGCGCTGCGATGGTCACCACCAGTTGGGCCGCGGTCACGCAGTGCACGGCGACCGGCCGGCCCGCGAGGTGATGGTCGACGATCCAGTCCGTCAGGGCGTCCAGATCGAGGCGGTCGTCGTGCAGGATCATCTTGGCGGGCGCCAGGGACCGCACCCCGGGACGGAATTCGCCGCGGCGGTGCGCCACCACCAGCGAGACGATGTCGTCGGCGGTGAGGTCAGGTGTGGCGTCGGTAACGCCGGTGACGCCGAAGGCGCTGAGCCGGCGGCTCAGCTCGGCGAGGTCGGTGTCGCGGCGCGCCAACGCGTCGGACCAGCCGTGGTCCGCGCTGTGCAGCCGCCCGTCGGAGTGGTCGGGCAGGCCGACCCGGGCCAGGCCGGCGGAGTTGAGGATCCACAACGCGCCGCTGCGATGCTGGATGCGCACCGGAGTGTGCGGAACCAACGCGTCGAGCGCGGCCCGGTCCAGCTCGCCGGCAACCGACTCGTGGTAGCCGACCGCGCGAATCCATCCGTCCGAGCCTGGCGGGGTGTTGGTCAAGACTTGGGCCAGTTGGTCTTTGGTGCGCACGGCACGCGGCCCGACCGACAGCGAGTCGAGGGCAGCCGCCGCGGCCCGCAGATGAAGGTGGTGGTCGTGCAGTCCGGGCAGCACCGTTCCCAGACCCGCGTCCAGCACGTCTTCGCCTGGCTGCGCAGTCAGCGTCGCGGCGACATCGAGCACCCGCTCGCCCACCCGAACGTCGACAACTCGTCCGTCGAGAAGTGTGCCGCCACGGATCAACATAAGACGCGGCGATCGGCGATCAGCCGGCGAACCGCCGCGTTGTCGGCGCCGAGTTCGCGGGCGGCTCGAGGCGGCAGGGTGGGCAGCCGTGAGGGTGAACTGGCGTGACCGGTCGCGGGCAGCGCCGCATACGTTGCGGCCACGGCCGCCATCGACACATCGACGATGGCGCCGCCGCCGGCGGCCAGGGAATCCAGGACGGCCCGGGTGGCTTCCAGTCCGCTGAGCGGATCGGCGATCGCGTCGCCGCAGAACACCGGCCCCGGCCCGACGAGTCCGCCGGCCACGGCGGTGTCGTCGCCGAAGGCTACCCGGTCGGGATGGTCGGGCCCGTAGCCGGTGATACGCAACCAAACCCGGCCCGGCCGGGCTGGGAGCTGATGTGCGCCCAACCCGCGGCGGGCCAGCCCGGCCGGCCGTGATCCCTCGATGACCACGTCGGCGGCTGTCAGCAACTCTGCCAGCTCGGGTGAATCGAAATCGAGTGCGTACGAGAGCTTTTCGCTGTTCATCCAGTCGAAGAAGCCGCGATGGCCGGCGCGGGTCCCGTCCGGGCGTTCCGGGCTTTCCACCTTGACGACGGTGGCGCCCGCAGCGGCCAGCAACCGCCCGCACAGCGGCCCGGCCCACATCGACGACAGGTCCACCACCAGCAGGTCCTTCATGGTCGCGCTCGCAGTGTCGTTGTGCGCCACGACCGTCGGGTCAGCGGGTGGGCATTCGCCGAGCAGCGCAGCAGGCATGCCGAGCAGCCGAGCGCGGGCCACCAGATCGGCAGCGGCCCGGGCCGCCGGGGCCAAGCTGAGCGGACCCCACGGGTCGGGGCCGACGTCGGGCAACTCCAGCAACGCCGGCACCGCATCGACGTCGTCGGCGCGGGACAGCGTCAGCGCCCACCAACCGTCAGTGCCAACCAGCAACCGGGTCGCGCCACCGGCCGCCACCCGGCCCGGCGCGGATAATCCCAGTAATGCGGCCCGACCGGTGAGTATCTCATCGGCATCGATCCGCACCGCCCGTCCGCCGAGTTGGCGGATTTGGGCCGCGATGCCGTCGGCCATCCGCCTCGCACGCAGCAGCAAGGCGTCGGGTATACCTAATGAGCCCACCCGTTCATTGTCCTCGCATAGATGTCCCGCTGGCGTCGCGCTAGATTTGATGGCCCGGCTCCTCCTCGCCCGCTGCGCGGCCGCACCGTGGCCGCACTAGAACTGCAGTGCGGTCAAACGCCAGTCCAGCACTTGTCGGTCGGGCTCGTCCTCGGAGTCGCTGACCGCGTAGACCAGCGACCGCAGGCCCAGCACACCACCGTGGGCGGTCGGCTCGGCGGACTCCACACGCAGCTCGCTATACACGGTGTCGCCCTCGTGCACCGGACCGGTGTGATCGCAGGACTGCCAGCCCAGCACCGTCACCAGGTTGGGCAGCAGCCGGGTCGCTTGCGCCAATGCCAGCCCGATGGTGTGTCCGCCGTACACTAGCCGGCGTCCGCTGACCCGTGAGTCATGGTGGGTGGCAGCGATGTTCAGGCTGAGCCGAGCCAGCTCGGGCGCGCTGCTGACCACGTCGCCGGTGCTGTGCAACACCCTGCCCGCGAGGCGCGCGTCGAAATGCGGGCCGGGCACACGTTTCCGGAAAACCTCCGCGTCCCACTCGGCGGTCGGGTCGGACACGGGCGCCACCGCGTCGGCGCCGGTGGTGGACAGATCGTCGTTGCGCCCGGGCTCTCCGCGCCATTCGGGACTGGTTGGCAGCATGGCGCAGCGGTAGAAGTTGAGCACCAACCGATCGGCTTGGTCGATGGTGGTCATCCGCAGCGCCGCCAACCCGGTGGGCGCGCGGTCCGGTTTGACCGTGTTCGCCCGCAGCCCGACCACTTCGGTGCGGGTGTAGAGCGTGTCGCCGATGACCGGGAACCGGTGGAACGTGAGCCCGCGGTAGAACAGGTTGGCTTTGACCCGCTGGGTGGCCAGCGTCGTCTGCCCGATCGCCACATCGCAAACCAGCGCCGGGTGCGCCAGCGCGGCGGGCGCGCCGGTCACCGCGGCGGCCAGATCGGCGTCCAGGGCCAGTCGCAGCCGATCCCCGACGATCGACTGATGGACCGCGGCCGTCCCGGCGGTCAGCGTCATCGCCGGCGCCCAGTCGAACACCTGGCCGACCGAGAGGTCGTCGAAGTAGGGACCACCTTCGCGCTGGCTGGTATGGCCGCGGCCGTCCGAAGTCACAACGCCACATGCTGGCAGTCTGTTGAACGGCGGGTCAATATGACCCTACGCATCCGGAGGGTGGCGCAGGTGAGCAGCGAGTTGAACGACGAAGAAGCCCTGCTGGTCGCGACTGTGCGGGCGTTCATCGACCGTGACGTGAAGCCGACGGTGCGCGAGGTCGAGCACGCCAACACCTACCCCGGAGCGTGGATCGAGCAGATGAAGCGCATCGGCATCTTCGGGCTGGCCATCCCCGAGGAGTACGGCGGGTCACCGGTGTCGATGCCCTGTTATGTGCTGGTCACCCAGGAGCTGGCACGGGGCTGGATGAGCCTGGCCGGCGCGATGGGCGGGCACACCGTCGTCGCCAAGCTGCTGACGCTGTTCGGCACCGAGGAGCAGAAGCGGACGTATCTGCCGCGGATGGCGACCGGCGAACTGCGGGCCACCATGGCGCTGACCGAGCCCGGCGGCGGCTCGGACCTGCAGAACATGTCGACGACGGCTCTGCCCGACGGGAACCAGCTGGTGATCAACGGGTCCAAGACCTGGATCAGCAACGCGCGCCACTCCGGGCTGATCGCGTTGCTGTGCATGACCGACCCGACCGCCACACCGCGTCATACGGGCATCTCGGTACTGCTGGTGCAGCCCGGGCCGGGACTGACGGTGTCGCGGGATCTGCCCAAGCTGGGCTACAAGGGCGTGGAGGCCTGCGAGCTGTCGTTCGACGGTTTGCAGGTCCCGGCGTCCGCGATCCTGGGCGGGGTGCCCGGTCGGGGTTTCGCGCAGATGATGAAGGGCCTGGAGACCGGCCGCATCCAGGTGGCGGCGCGCGCCCTGGGGGTGGCGACCGCCGCGCTGGAGGACGCGCTGGCCTATGCCCAGCAGCGGGAAAGCTTCGGCCAGCCGATCTGGAAGCATCAGGCCGTCGGCAATTACCTGGCCGACATGGCGACCAAGCTCACCGCCGCGCGCCAGCTCACCCGCTATGCCGCCGAGCGCTACGACAGCGGCGAGCGCTGCGATATGGAGGCCGGGATGGCCAAGCTGTTCGCCTCCGAAGTGGCCATGGAGATCGCGCTCAACGCCGTGCGCATCCACGGCGGGTATGGCTACTCCACCGAATACGACGTCGAGCGCTACTTCCGCGACGCGCCGCTGATGCTCGTCGGCGAGGGCACCAACGAGATCCAGCGCAATGTGATAGCCGGGCAGCTGGTCACCCGCGGCGGGATTTAGGTGCCTTGCCGGCGAGTGGTCCAGTTAGGGCACAGTTCATCGCGATCAGCGTGCATCAACTGGCCACTCGGCGGGACCCCGTCTGAACCGCCAGACGGTGCGCGGCGAGGTCATCGATGTCGGTGCCCGAGGATAGCGTTGGCGCATGATCTCGAATGAAGCGAAGAAGGCCCTGGCAGCGATCGACGACCTTGATGCGCTGCTCAACCGCATCGCCGCGCTGCCGCTGCACGCGCTGACGACCCAGCAAAAGTTGGCGCTCTTGGCTCAGCTGGAAGCGCTGGGCCTGGTGCTGCCGGCCGCGGTGATGAAAGCTGCCGGCGTCCAGCGCCACGACGGACTCGCGAGCGAATCTGCGATAGTTCGCGAGTGCGCCGCTTCATGATCGATGTCCCACCGCTGGCGTCATTACAACGGCGGTTGATCTATTTCCCGTCGCCGGGCCCGGTGCCCACTGTCGCCGCCGTGCTGCCCGGCGGCGAGGACGTCGTGCTGGCGACCGACGACGGGATCCGGCTGGGAGCATGGTTCTTACCCGCCCCATACCGCGGGCCGGCGGTGTTGATCTGCAACGGCAACGCTGGCGACCGCATGATGCGCGCACCGCTGGCCGCCGCCCTATCCAGAGCGGGCCTGTCGGTGCTGCTGTTCGACTATCGCGGCTACGGCGGCAACCCCGGCCGCCCGTCGGAGGACGGCTTAGCCGCCGATGCTCGAACCGCGCGGGCATTCTTGGCCGCTCGCCCTGAGGTCGATTCGGGCCGGATCGCCTACTTCGGTGAGTCGTTGGGCGCGGCGGTGGTGGTTCGGCTCGCGCTCGAGTGGGCGCCGGCTGCGCTGGTGCTACGCTCGCCGTTCACGTCGCTGACCGACGTCGGCCGGTTGCATTACCCGTGGCTGCCGGTCGCGGCACTGCTGGCCGACCGGTATCCGTCGATCAGCCGAATCGCGCGGCTGGCTGCGCCGCTGCTGGTGATCGCCGGCGACCGCGACACCCTGGTGCCTGCCGAACTCAGCCGACGGCTCTACGACTCGGCCAGTGGGCCAAAGCGGTTCGTGCTGGTGCCGGGGGCGGACCACAACAGCCCGCTGCTGCTCGACGGTCCTCGGATGATCGACGCGATGGTGCGGTTCTTTCGCGAGCACGGCGTGCTCGACAGCTAACCGGAGGACCTGCAGTTACCAACGAGAATTTGCCAGCCGGTACAGGTGAGAAAACCGGGCTCGAAGGCGGCGGACTGCCCTCACCAGGGGCCCGGTTGTCCTGGCCCACCGCTAACCACAGTCAACCGTCAGCCCGATTTCTTTTCAGCCGGCTCGGCTAGTGGGGTGACAGCGCCCAAATCAGGTTGTTGATGAACGTGTTATCGTGCAACGCCCACACACCGGCCCAGCCGCGGGCACGGTCCCCACCCGCCAGCTGGCTATCGGCTCATTGCGGTTGCGCTGGCAGCCGCACAGGACCTCGGTGGCTTACCCCGAGAAGTCGAACTGCCGTCTTTAGAGGATGGGCTGCATTTGGCGCGCAGTGGGATCGCCGCGTTGGCCACAATCGTTTTCCAGGCACCGCAGGTCGGTTGCTAACGGGATCACCGAACCGACGTTGGATGATACGTGACTATCCGGCGAACAGGAGAAGTACGGGACCCAACGGTTGCGACGATCGGTCAAGGTTGTTCGCGCGTACAGGCCCAAGGCGATACGGTGCATTCCGTGACCGAATTGCGGGTGCAGTATCACCAACGCCTCCACGACATCGACGCGGCGGTCCGGCAGATGATCTCGCTGGTTGAACAAGACATACTCAACGCGGGTGCGGCATTTCTGCATGCTGATGCGAACGCCGCTGACGCGGTGGAAGCCAACGACGGCGTAATCGAGGACTCCTACGAGCAGGTCGAGCAACTGGTGATAAACCAGTTCGCTCGCCAGGCCCCGGTCGCCGGGGAGCTGAGGTTTCTGCTGACGGTGTTTCGGATCCTGCCGGAGTTGGTCAGCGCCCATCAGCAGGCTGCACAACTGGCCCGAAGGGGCCTCACCGGCCTGGCCGGCGAGCTTCCCGACCGGGTGCGTTGCCTGATCAGCGAACTGATCGATGCCGCTACGGAAATGTGGCGGCAGGTGGGTGCGGTGTATTTGAGCGGCTCTGCCGAGATCGCCGACGACACCGAGGCCGATGACGACAAACTTGACGAGCTTCATGCCAGCCTCAGCGCCGAGCTGGCTTCAGCCGATCTCCGGACACCGATTGTGCTGGAAATGGGTTTGATCGCCCGTTTGCTTGAACGGCTTGGCGATCACGCCGTCGAAATCGCTCGCCAGATCGAAGCATTAAGCCCACCCCGACTCGACGGTAGCGCATCCTAACGGGCCGTTGCGGGTTGTGACGAAACCAGGCCCGTCGCCACCGGGGCGATGAGCATGGCGCACCGCCGTGAACGTCTCCCTTACGGGAGACCCTTCGGGGGTGACGTCGCCGACACGCAGTTCGGCGCGAAACGCGTTAGCAGTCAACCGATCTCGTCTACCAGCCCCCAGGCCAGTGCGGTAGCGCCGTCGATGGCTCGCCCGCACAGCACAAGGTAAGCCGTGCGCCAGCGTCCTATCCGCCGCGTCACACTGACAGTGCCGCCGGCACCGGGGATGAGGCCCAGACTCAGCTCGGGCAGCCCCAGGACGGCGTCGGGCCGGCACACCACCCGTCCGCAGAACGCCGCCATCTCCAATCCACTGCCCAGCACCTGGCCGTGCACCTCAGCGCGGCAACGCTCGCCGAGCCGCACGGTCAGCGCGTCGAGCGCCAGGGCGGGGCTGTGGCGGGTACGGGCCAGGTGCGCGCTCGCCGGGTCGGTGAAAGTGCCGAATTCGTCGAGGTCGCCGCCACTGCAGAACGACCGTCCATTGCCACTTAGCACCAGTTCATCGATCGACGGGTCCAGCTGCGCGACGGTCAGCGCCTCCAGCAGCGCGGCCCGCGCATCGGTGGAGAACGCATTGTGGCGTTCCGGCCGGTCGAACGTGATGCGCAGCGTATTGCCGTCGCGCTCGACCAGCACCGGGTCGGGGATGTCAGGCATCGCGGCGGGTCCGCGTTCGGCAAGCCAGCGGGCGAACTCCGGCCCGGCCTGCAGGGTCGAATAGGCCAGCGACTCGGTCACCACTCCGGCCAGCGCTGGTCCGTTGGGGTCGATCGTGCGCAGCACGTCGTCGCACACCGCTGCGGCCAGCGGCCAGCGATTCACCCGCGCGGCGAGTTCGGCGACCGCGGCGCCGATCGACGGGACGGTGACCACGCGACGGTCATCGGTGTCGTCCTCGGTGAGGGTGAAAGTCGCGTGCTGCAACCAGGATTCGGACGCACCGGTGAGTGAGCCGACGGCCAGAACCGGAACGGACAACGGCGAGACGTCGGCGTCGGGCGTGGGCTCCGACAGATCGACGATGCGGAACGTCACACCGAATACTTCTTTATCAGTTCGCCCTTGTACAGTTTCCCGCTATCGGTGCGCGGTAATTGCGCCTCGAACGAGATCGACCGCGGGCACTTGTAGTGCGACAGGCGCTCCCGCAGCCACGCCAGCAGCTCGTCAGCGAACTGATCGGTGGCATCGCCCGGGTCGACGGTCTGCGCCACCGCCTTCACACTTTGACCCATCTCGTCATCCGGGATGCCGAACACCGCCGCGTCGAGCACCTTCGCATGCGTGACCAGCATGTTCTCGGTTTCTTGCGGATAGATGTTGACCCCGCCGGAGATGATCATGTGGTGACGCCGGTCGGTCAAAAACAGATAGCCCTCGTCGTCGACATAACCGACGTCGCCAACAGTTACCCAGCCGTGCTTGTCGCGGGACGCCGCGGTTTTCGCCGGATCGTTGAGGTACTCGAAGGCATACCCGCCCTCGAAGTAGATTTCGCCGGCTTGTCCCGGCGGCAGCTCATCACCGTCTTCGTCGAGGATGTGCGCCGTACCCAGCATCGGCTTGCCGACCGAACCCGGATGCGCCAGCCAGTCTTCCGCGGTGATCCAGGTCGACCCGATCGCCTCCGATGACGCGTAATACTCGTCGACGATCGGCCCCCACCAGTCGATCATCTGCTTCTTGACGTCCACCGGGCACGGCGCGGCCGCGTGGATAACCCGCTTGAGGCTGGACACATCGTACGAATTGCGAACGGAATTCGGCAGTTTCAGCATCCGGGTGAACATGGCCGGTACGAACTGACCGTGCGTGACCCGGTAGCGCTGGATGGCGTCCAGCGCCCCCGCGGGGTCGAACTTCTCCATGACGACGGTTGTGATGCCCTCAGCCTGCGCGCTCATCGACCAAACCGATGGCGCGGTGTGATAGAGCGGCGCCGGGCTGAGATAGACCGAGTCGCCGTCCATCCAGAACCCGAACACCGCCGCCATGATGCTGGGCGCCTCGGCGGGCGAGACGTGCGGCAATTCGCGCTTGATCCCCTTCGGCTGGCCCGTAGTGCCCGACGAGTACTGCAGCAGATCGCCTTCGCACTCGTCGTCGATCGGGGTATCAGGCTGGTCCGCAACGCATTCCGGGTAGCGCTCCCAACCGTCCAGATCGTCGTCGGCGATCATCAGCAGGCCCGGCAACCCGCCCGGCAGATGCTCGGCCAGGTTCTCGCAAGTCTTGCGTAGCGCGGCTGAGCCGATGATCGCCGCGGCGCTGCTGTTGTCGATGATGTAGGCGGCTTCGGGCGCGGTCAGGTGCGTGTTGATCGGCACGTAGTACAGACCGCTGCGTCGCGCTGCCCACATGATCGCGTGGATGTGCTCGTTGTTTTCCATCAGGATCGCGACGGTGTCCCCCTCGCGCAATCCGGCCCGGCGGAACCGATGTGCCAGCCGGTTGGCGCGGGCCTCCAGGTCCTCGAAGGTGATGATCGTGCCGGACGGGTGCAAGATGACAGCGGGCTTGTTGGCGCCGAGGTGTTCGCGAATCCGCATGCGCCGACTGTACGATGCGCACCCCCGACCGGTGCCGCGCGGGCACATAACCGCGAGGCGGCCGCGAGGTCAGCCAGCCGTTCGTGTGGGCAGCAACAGGGCGCTGTCGCCGAATTCATGCCAGAGATAGCCGTGTTCGACGGCTTCCCGGTACGCCAAGGCGACCAGGTCCGGGCCCGCGACGGCCTCCAGCAGCAACAGGTGCGAGGCACCGACATCGTGCCATCCGGTGATCAGGCCGTCGACCACCCGAGCCGGGCGCTGCGGGCCGAGTACCAGATCCGTCCAGTCGTTCGCCGGCCGCACCACGCCGTTGGTGTTTGCGGCCGACTCCAGAGCGCGGGTCGCCGTCGTCCCAACCGCGATCACCCGGCCGCCGGTCGCATGCGCCAGGTTCACCATCGCCGCGGTGGCCGGCGGCACGTCGAATGGCTCGGGCACCGGCGGCTCCCCTGGCTCCGCCGAGGACACTCCCACGTGCAGCGTGATGGGCGCGATCACAACACCTGCGGCCACCAAGGCGGTAACCAGCTCCGTGCTGAAAGGCCTGGCCGCGCTTGGCATCTCAGCACTGCCAGGGTGCCGGGCGAATACGGTTTGGTAGTAGCTGAGCGACCACTGCCGCGGCACGTAGGAGTACCGGATCGGCCGGCCGTGCCGGGCCAGGTAGGCCGCGACGTCGCCTTCGACCGCGACGTGCGCGGTCCACAACCGTCCGCCGTCGACCCCTGGCTCGGGGTATGACGACCTGACGGCCAGCGCACCACCGGCAGCCAGCTCGATGCGTTCGCCCGGCGTGATGTCGGGCAGGTATCCGTTTCCGTTCCCGACCGGGCGGAGTTCGACGACCCAGACGTTTTCCGAGCTTCCCAGGGAGAAGTGCACGGCGATCGGATGCCCGGCGCGGCGGCCGCCCACCGCGGCGGGCAGGGTGGCGGAGTTGTTCACCACCAGCAGATCGCCGGGGCACAGATAGTCGCCCAGGTTGGCGAATCGGGTGTGGCTGACCCCGCTGGGCTGGGCTACGAGCAGCTTGACCGCGTCACGGGCGACGCCATGCGCTTCCGGCGGCTCGGTGGCGTCGGAGGTTGGGGACCGGTGGAAGTGCGGGTGCGGGCTGGCGAGGGTCATCGACGTCCCCCGGCCACCGCCAGGTCGGCGGCCCGGTAGCGACCGGAGGCGGGCCGGGTGTCGAGCAGCCGCAGCAACGCCGGCACGACGGACTCCGGCTCAGCCCGGTCGGAGACGTCTTCGCCGGGGAATGCCGCCTGATGCATCTCGGTGCGCATGTCCCCCGGGTCGAAGGCATAGACCGCCACGGCGGGGATCTCGGCAGCCAGGACGGCCGAGAGCTGATCGAGCGCGGCTTTCGACGAGCCGTAGCCACCCCAGCCCGGATACGGCTCGACCGCCGCGTCGGAGGTGAGGTTGACGATCACTCCCGCGTTGGCGGTGAGCGCTGGCAGCGCCGCCTGGATTAGAGCAAGCGGGGCAAAGATATTCGTGTTGTAGACGGCCGACAGGTCGCTGGCCGGGTAGGCGGCGAGGGTGGGCTGTGGACTGGGGCCAAGCCGGCTGGCGTTGTTCACCAACAGGCGAAGCGGCCCGGCTTCGATTGCGGCGCCGACCAATGCCGAGCGATGAGACGCGTCGGTGACGTCTCCGGGGAGCGTGATCAGCTGCGTCGAGTTCAGCGCCCGGGCGCTGCTTTCCAGTTCGTGGACACGGCGCGCATCGCCGACGACCGTCCAACCGCGGGTGAGCAAAGCGGCAGTCACCGCCCGGCCGAATCCGCGTGACGCTCCGGTGACGATCGCGACGGGTGAGGTGTTGTCGTATTGGGTCATACCGGCATACTGATAGTTGAAGTTAACTTTAAGTCAATGCCCAGCGCGAGTGAGGTAGGTCACATGGACAGCGGGGATCTGCTTACCGTCAGTGAGATCGCGAATCGCAGCGGCTTCGCCGCTTCTGCGATCCGGTTCTACGAGAAGGAAGGCCTGATCACAGCGTCTCGGACGGCTGGCGGGCAGCGCCGATTCGAACGAAAAATGCTGCGGCGACTCGCATTCATCCGCGCTGCCCGTAATGTCGGATTGAGCCTGGACGAGGTCGCAGCCGCGCTGGCGCAGCTGCCGGACGGCCGTACCCCGACCCGTACCGACTGGGCCCGGCTGTCCAAGTCCTGGCGGGCGCGCATCGATGACCAAATCGCTGGACTGATGGCGCTTCGCGACAACCTGGACTCCTGCATCGGCTGCGGCTGCTTGTCGCTGAAGCGGTGCGCTATTTCCAATCCTGCTGATTCCGCAGCGGTCGCCGGGCCGGGTGCGGTCTATCTGCCTAAATCATTGCGGCGAGACGTGATTCGTGGCTAGCTGGCTGCCCAGCAGACACATAATCGCATGAATGCGCTGCGTGACATGCGATTCTGCGTCTGCTCGCGCTATTCGGCCAGCCGCTGCTTGAGCGCGTCGAACTCGTCTCGTATGCCGGTGGGCAGCTTCTCGCCGACGAACTCGAACCATTCCTCGATCAGCGGCAGTTCCTTGCGCCACTCGGCGGGCTTGACCGCCAGCGCCCCGGCGACATAGGCGGGGTCGACATCGAGCCCCTCCAAGTCCAGATCATCGACGGCGGGCACGATGCCGATCGGGGTGGAGCGCCCGCCGGCCGTCTGCTCGATGCGATCGACGATCCACTTCAGCACCCGGCTGTTCTCGCCGAAGCCGGGCCATAAATAGCGGCCCTCCTCATCGCGGCGGAACCAGTTGACGAAGAACACCTTCGGCAGCTTGGACTCCTCGGAGTTCTTGCCGACGTCGATCCAGTGCTGGATGTAGTCGCCGACGTGGTAGCCCATGAACGGCAGCATGGCCATCGGGTCGCGGCGCACGGTGCCGACCTTGCCCTCGGCTGCGGCGGTCTGCTCGCTGCCCAGCGTGGCGCCGATGAACACGCCGTGTTGCCAGTCGCGCGCCTGGGTCACCAGCGGCACCGTGGTCCTGCGGCGGCCGCCGAACAGGATCGCCGAGATCGGCACCCCCTGCGGGTCGTCCCACTCCGGGGCCAGGATCGGGCACTGCGACATTGGCGTGCAGTAGCGCGAGTTCGGGTGCGCGGCCATGGTTTCCGTCTCGCGGAAGTACCAGTCGTTGCCCCGCCAGTCGGTCAGGTGCTGCGGGGACCCTTCCAGGCCTTCCCACCACACGTGGCGGTGGTCGGTGACCGCGACGTTGGTGAAGACGGTGTTGCCGGCGGCGATGGTGCGCATGGCATTGGGATTGGACTCCCAGTTGGTGCCCGGCGCCACCCCGAAGAAGCCGGACTCCGGGTTGACCGCGTACAGCCGGCCGTCCTTGCCGAACCGCATCCAGGCGATGTCGTCGCCGAGCGTTTCGGCGCGCCAGCCCGGGATGGTCGGCTGGATCATCGCCAGGTTGGTCTTGCCGCACGCCGACGGGAACGCCGCCGCGATGTAATACGCCTTGTTCTCCGGGGAGATCAGCTTGAGGATCAGCATGTGCTCGGCCAGCCAGCCCTCGTCGCGGGCCATCACCGAGGCGATGCGCAGCGAATAGCACTTCTTGCCCAGCAGCGCGTTGCCACCGTAGCCCGAGCCGTAACTCCAGATCTCCCGGGTTTCCGGGAAGTGCGTGATGTATTTGGTGTCGTTGCACGGCCACGGAACGTCTTTTTGGCCGGGCTCCAGCGGGGCTCCGACCGAGTGCAACGCCTTGACGAAAAAGCCGTTGTCACCGAGCTTCTCCAGGGCCGCGGTGCCCATCCGGGTCATCACCTTCATCGAGACGACGACGTATTCGGAGTCGGTGATCTCCACCCCCAGCTTCGGATCGTCGGCGCCGAGCGGACCCATGCAGAAAGGCACCACCCACATGGTGCGACCGCGCATGCAGTCGCGGTACAGGTCCGTCATGATGGACCGCATCTCGGCAGGGTCCATCCAGTTGTTGGTGGGTCCGGCGTCGATCTCCCGCTCTGAGCAGATGAACGTGCGGGACTCCACCCGCGCGACGTCGGACGGATCGGAGAGCGCAAGGTATGAGCTGGGATGCTTCTCGTAGTGGAGCCGCGTGAACGTGCCGGCGTCGACCAGGTGCACGCAGAGTCGATGCCACTCTTCGTCGGAGCCGTCCGCGAAGACCACCCGGTCAGGCTGCGTGAGCTCGGCCACCTCCTCCACCCAGGACAGCAGCCCCTGGTGATTTGTCGGCGCGGAATCCAGACCGGGAATGGTTGCTGACGTCATCGAACTCTCCTGCTCAGTTTCATCGCGGGTGTCGGCTTCACATCGTTGCGCATGCATTCGCCCACACGACTGTCACGGGTGGCATTTATTACAGGCTATCGCGGGTGACTTATCCAGGATGGGTCGGGCGGATATTGGCTCACTCACAGGAACGATTCAGAACCGTTATCATTCGTCCTCGTCGAGTCCGATTCGATCGCTTTCGCCGTTTTCAGCATCCATCCGCGACCCCGCCGTCAGTTTTAGTTATTTTCCGGTTCACCCAGCTCGGCACGCACCGCGTCGAGCGCGGCCTGCAGTGTCGGCATCTCCCGGTCACGCAAAGCCGCGGCCCGGGCCGCGGCTATTGCGTGTTCGCGCAGTTCGGCGTCGATCGCGCTGACCCGCCGGGCCGCCTGTGTGTTGTCGGCCTCATCCTGTTCGCCGAGCGCAGCGCTCAATGCCGAGCCGGCGGCCAGCACACGGGTGGCGACCAGCTGCTCTACCGCCGAGCGCAGCGACGCGGTTGCCTCGCCCACCCAGCGGTCCAGTACGGCACGGTCATGCAGCAACCCGCGGATGCCCACCACCCACACCGTGACCGCCAGTCCGATCACCACACATGCGACGATCCCGGCGGCGGTCAGCCCTGGCGCCAGATTGACCAACAGCCGGCCCAGCGTCAGCGCGACACCGAGGCCGAAGCCGGCGCCCAACAGCATCATCAGCCGGGTCTCCAGCCGCCGGGATTTCACCGGTGGACCCGCTATATCGAGCTGCGGCAGTTCCTGCCGAGCCGGCACGTCCACCGCCAGCCCCAGCACCTGTGCGACATCGGCCAGGTGCGCGGTGATGCCTTCGTTCACCTCGGCGACCACCTCCTCGAGCCGGCCGCGGGCGTAGGTCTCGAACTCCGGCAGTTTCCGCCGGGTGAGGTTCGTCGTGTCCTCCTGCAGTTCGCCGCGCACCGAGGCGCAGCGCTTGCGTGCGAAGTAGGACAGCTGGACCCGCGCCTGCTGGATCTGGCTGCGCAGTGCGATTGTGCGCTCGGATTTCGACAGCCGCCGCTGCCGCGGGATGGTGCTGCGTTGTTCACGCAGTGCTTCGATCCGTGCGCACCGACCGGCGCCATCAGCGTCACGGTCGTACCTCCCTGCGACTGTCTGCAGTCGGGATTCCCACGCCCGCAATCTGTTTCGCCGTGCAACATCCGGGTCGGCGAGCTGTTCTTGGACGGCGGTGACCAGATCGTCGACGCGCGGCTCGCCGAGGTCGGGCGCGGCGGCCACCCCGACCCAGGGCACCTGACGGTAGCGCGGCGCGTGTGTCGTAAGCGTGGCGCGGTCGGCGGCCAGCACGTCGCGCCACTTGCGGTGCACGTCGATCTTGGACACCACGCCTATCACCACGTCGGTGTCGGCGGCGGCGACGTCGAGCAGGGCACAGTCGGATCCGGTCAGGGTGGCCGCCGCCGAGACGACGAACACCACTGCCACCGGCGCATCACCGGGCGCGAGGGCATCCGACTCGACGAAGGCATGCTGGGGCAGCCGTTCACGTAGCGCCGCGACCACGCCGCTGACCCCGGCCAGCCACGGGCCCGTCACCAGGACTACGTCTCGACGGTGGACGGCGGGAGAACTCAGCTGGGGCCCGATTCCGGCGACGAGCGCGTCCACCTCGGCGACCGGCTCATCGCGGGTCGCGTCGATCACGGTGACTCCCCGAATCTCAACGCCGTTGAGCCGGGCCGAGGTGATCCGCCGGCCTGCGACCAGAGCCGGAGCGATCCCCTGGTGATATCCGTGCTGCAGGCCCGCTGCACAGCGCTCACCGGCCCACGGCTGTAGCGCTGCCAGCGCACCGCGCGTGGCAAGTGCGTGGCCGGATCATCGCACCGGCCGACTTTCAGGCCAGCCGCCTCGACCACGTCCGCCGCCGCGGCCATCCGGGCGATCACGGTGTCGTCGCAGGACAGAAACTCGCTGATCCCCCCGTCGGTGACGCCCAGAGCCTCCAGTTCGGCGATGGCGTCGAGCACGCGCTGGTACTGCACCTCGGCGCCGATGGCGGTGATCCGCTCGGCGACAGCGTCGACACAGCTGACGCGGCGCAATAGCGCACGGACTTCCCGAGCGGGCCTGCCCTGCCGGACCGCGGCGATTGCCAGCGCGATACCGAACACGTCGAGGGTGTCCAGCAGGCGCAACCAAATCTCAGTCCGCACCGCGTGTCGGGCAGCTACAATGGCGTCCGGCGAATCTGGGTCGAGGCGATGGGCGAGCACTTGCAGCGCGTCGCACAGGGCGTCATCCAGCAGACCGTCGACTACGGCGACGGCGAGCAACCCGACCATCGGCTCCATCGGCACTCCGGCGACAGCCGAAAGAAGTGTGCACCTGTTCCGCGCCGCCGCGACCGACCCGTCAGGCCCGAAACCGGTCAAATCCGCCTTGTTCAGCACCGCCAACACCGGGTGCCGCGCGGCGGCGATGGCGTCCCGGTCCTCGGGTTTGACCACCTCCGCGATGACGTACACGTCCACGTCGGCGGTGTCGGGCTGCGATGTCACTTCGAGACCCGCACCGGCCAGGGCGCGTGCGACGGTGCTGCGGCCTACCCCGCGACGTCCAGATACAGCTACGCGCAGCGGCGCGGCGACCCGATAAGCGATCGCCGTCACCCGCGGATCAGCGGCTTCGGCAACGAATCGCTGCAGCTCGTCGACGAAAAGCTGATGCCCCTGTGCGCGCATGTCCCGCCTGCTCCGATTGATGGCCCGGCTCCTCGGGCCGCTGCACGGCCCGCATCGTCGCCGCGCGATCCAATTGCCCGGCTTGCGAGCGGGCTCTACCGAATGTTGACATTTGCGTGTCCGAGTTGCGAGCCACCCCGCCATCTGTTACCAGCTGAAGACAACTGTTGGATATCAATCTGCACCACAGAGCGGCTACATCATGGGTTCATGGGCCACCATGGACGAATGCATGCGCAGCGCGAGGCGGGATTGGTCACATCGCCGAAGCCGCCGGACATCAACCTGCCTGCGCAGCGTGATGCGAGGCGCCATTCCCGGACCACCAGTTTCCGGTCCCGGCGTTCCGCCCTCTCGAGCGCCCAGAAGGACACCTGGGAGCGGCTGTGGCCGCAACTCGGCAAACAAGCCGAGGCGACGTCAAAGGCGCTCGACACCCAAGTCTGGTTCGGCCGTGACGCGCCGCTGGTGCTGGAGATCGGCTGTGGCAGCGGCGCTTCGACGCTGGCGATGGCGCAATCCGAGCCGGACGTCGACGTGATCGCGGTGGAGGTGTATCGCCGGGGGCTGGCGCAGCTGCTGTCCGCGGTCGAACGGGAGAACGTCGGCAATGTCCGGCTGATCCGCGGCGACGCGGTCGACGTGCTGGAACACCTGATCGCACCCGGTTCGCTGACCGGGGTCCGGGTCTTCTTTCCCGATCCGTGGCCGAAAACACGTCACCACAAGCGCCGGCTGCTGCAGCCGGCCACGATTGGCCTGATCGCGGACCGGTTACGGCCCGGCGGTGTCTTGCACGTCGCGACCGACCATCCCGGCTACGCCGAGCAGATCGCCGAAGCGGGGGACGCCGAACCCCGACTGTGTCGCGTCGATCCCGACACTCAGCGGCTGGCGATCTCGGTCGTCCGCCCAACCACCAAGTACGAGACGAAGGCCCGGCATGCGGGCAGCGCCGTCACCGAGTCGCTCTGGGAAAGACGCTGACCATGAGCATGACAGAAGAAGCCACCGCGGAAACACCCGAACCCGTGCTGTCACCACCCGCCGTGGACCCGGCGTTGGCCGGGGTGATCGGCTTCGCACCGTCGATTCGGCGTGTGCTGCTGGTGTGGGATGCTCCCAACCTCGACATGGGCTTGGGCTCTATCCTCGGCCGTCGGCCGACCGCGCTGGAACGCCCACGTTTCGACGCCCTGGGACGCTGGTTGCTGGCCCGCACCGCCGAGATCGCAGCCCGTCGTCCGGATGTCTCGGTTGAGCCAGAGGCCACCGTGTTCACCAACATCGCACCTGGTAGCGCCGAGGTGGTTCGACCGTGGGTGGATGCATTGCGTAACGTGGGGTTCGCGGTCTTCGCCAAGCCGAAGATCGATGAGGACAGCGACGTTGACGGCGACATGCTCCGCCACATCGAGCTACGGTGCGCTGAGGGGCTTGCGGCGCTGGTAGTGGCCTCCGCCGACGGTCAAGCCTTCCGACAACCGCTGGAGGAAATCGCGCACACCGGGGTTCCCGTCCAAGTGCTCGGATTTCGCGAACACACCAGTTGGGCGCTAGCGTCGGATGCCTTGGAGTTCATCGACCTTGAGGACATCGCTGGTGTTTTTCGGGAGCCGCTGCCGCGAATCGGCCTGGATTCGCTGCCTGAGCAGGGAGCGTGGCTGCAGCCGTTCCGGCCGCTGTCCTCGCTATTGACCTCTCGTGTGTGACACTGGAAAACCAATGCGCGGGTCGCCACAGGTCCAGTAAGGAGCTTGCGTGTTCGCCTGGTGGGGTCGAACTGTCTACCGCTACCGGTTCATCGTAATCGGGGTCATGGTGGCGCTGTGCCTCGGCGGCGGCATCTTCGGGTTGAGCCTCGGCTCACATGTCACCCAAAGCGGTTTCTACGACGATGGCAGCCAGTCGGTGCAGGCGTCCATTCTCGGCGACGAGGTCTACGGCCGCGACACCTCTAGTCACATCGTGGCCGTCTACACGGCGCCCTCGGGCAAGACGGTCGACGATCCGGCGTTCGCCAAGAAGATCCTCGACAACCTCGCCAAAGTGCAGAAAGACCACCCTAACCAGATCTTGCGATCGGTCGGCTACTTCACGAACCCCAAGATGCTCGGCAGCATGGCCACTGCGGACAAAAAGCACGCATTCATGTCGGTCCAGGTCAAAGGGAATGACGACGACACCATCCTGAACAACTACAAGAAGGTTGAAGGCGACTTCGCGATCCCCGGGGTGGACGTAAAGGTGGCCGGCCTGGAGCCGGTGGCCAACGCCTTGACCGGCACGATCGCCACGGACCAGAAACGGATGGAAGTTCTCGCACTACCGTTGGTGGCGGTGGTTCTATTCCTTGTATTCGGCGGGGTGGTCGCCGCTGCCCTGCCGGTGACGGTCGGCGGATTGAGCATCGCGGGCGCGCTGGGCATCTTGCGGTTCATCGCCATCTTCGGGCCGGTGCACTATTTCGCGCAGCCGGTGGTGACGTTGATCGGTCTCGGTATCGCCATCGACTAT
>DASPOT010000065.1:0-3510 GCA_035625875.1 Mycobacterium sp.
ATCGAGCGCCGCGGCTGCATGTGAGGTCGGGTTCAGGGCGAAGGTGTTGGGCTTCAGCGGTCCTGATGTGCAGGCCCTCTTCGACGCGTGCGACCCGAAGCGGCGTGCCCAGCTTTCCCCTCTTCCTGCCGACTTCGAGACTCTCGTCGACAAATACAACGCCGCCACACCGGTTCTCGTGCCTCCGGGATACGGCGCGGCCGCCATCGTCTTCTCGGTCCTGGTGTTGATATTGCTCGCACTCGCGGTCATGTTGTGGCTGAATCGCATTCCGCGATTGGATGAGGGCTTAATGAACAGAGGCTCCAGACGTCTCCGTTCGCACGCGACGCACTTGCCTCCAGGTGCGGTAGACCACCCACTCGATAAGCAGGGCGGACTCGCCGACGATCACGGGGAACAGGTAGCGCCAGCCATGCGGCGCCAACCACAATCGGCAGTGTCATCGCAAATCTTGTCGAGCCGTACCACCAGTAGGTGGGCACGTTGGGCTCCATGCGCCGATACATCGCGTGGCGGTTCACCCGTCCGTCCAGATGCAGTACCTGCTCGCGCCAACCTTGAATGACCGCCGCTCTCCGCCACGCCACCATGAACCAGAACAACGCCAGGGCCACGCCAGCGAACCCAATAGCGGCGGCCATCGCTTTATCGGTGAATACCGCCTGCGTCTGTGCCCGCCAGGCGGTCCTGCGCTCGAAAGGAATGCTCGGTGTCATCACGGCATTTGCGGGACAGTGGCCTCACGCCACCTACATGGCTGCCGGGGAGTGACCTGCGAGGTGACAGCCGAGAAGCTCGACACGTGCGAGGCCGCCATTGATCACTACCGGGCTTGGTATGAGAAGGAGGTGCTGGGCTGTTCCAGCGACCAGTGGCTGGACATGGAAACGACCGATGATTTTCTTGGCTGGCTTGACGAGCATCCCAGCACTGGCGCCGGGCTTTATGCCGGCTCCGGGCGTTCCATCGGCTTGCAGCACCTAGGCCGTGGGACACTGCACCTGTTGAGTTGTGGCTGCTACCCCAGTCCGCACGGCAACGGGTTTCTGACGGAGGGGGGATATTTCAACGGCGAACGCGCTGAACCCTTCGATCACCATCGGGTTCGTGAACACACCCGCTATTCCTGGTTCGCTGACCATGGACCAACTCATCCCTGGGAGTCCATCACCAAAGCCGAGCACGGAGACGACAGGGGACAGTACAGCCACACCAAGGCGACGCGCTATGCCGATCAGGTCGTCCAGTTAGGGCCGATGGTCGATCTCTTTTTAGCGGAAGATCCTCTGATCGTTTCCTGGACGCGCGCCGAGGGTCCCAACGCCTGGCTTCGTCAACTCACTTGCCTGCACAGACCCGTGGTGGTCATGCAGCTCATGCGTCAGACCATTGCCGAGCTACGGGCGGAGCGCCACGAGCCGGCCATCCTCTGGCCCACCGGGGTGCCCGACGAGGCCAGGGGATTCGGGGCCGTGAATGCAGCACGGGGAACCCTGTGTCATTGGATCTGTGTCCGCGACGGCAAAATCTGCAACTACCAGGTGGTCACGCCAACAACCTGGAATGCGTCGCCGCGCGACGGCGGCGGCCGCCGCGGGCATTGGGAGGAAAGCTTCCTCGGGCTCACCATTTGCGACCCGGACAATCCGGTGCAGCTGGGACACATCGTTCGTTCCCACGACGCCTGCCTCGTCTGCACGACACACATGATCCGTACCGGTCAACGCGCCACACATCTGCCATTTTGAACCGGGGCTGGGGCGGTGGTTGAGCAACCGTCCGAGAACCCAGCGGCTCATCAGCCTCTCGTGGACAGCGCAACCAACGTAGATTGGACCGAACTCCCGAACAATGCCAAAAGCGGACCGGGATTGGCAGCTGAATTCCGACCGTCAAGGACGTAACACAGGTTATAGTCGGCTGGTGATCAGCGGCGATCCGCTGACAGGGCGTGATAGCGAATTAGCTGCTATTCGCCGCGCGCTCAGCGGGGTTGGCAACTACTCCGGCGTCGTCATTGTCGGAGCCGCAGGCGTGGGCAAGACCCGGCTCGCGCGTGAAGTGCTGGCCCGCGCCGAAGCATTGGGTGAGCGGACATGCTGGATTGTGGGTACCCAGTCCGCGCGCCAGCTTCCGTTGGGTGCGTTCACCGCATCGATATGCGACACCATGTCTGATCCGATATCTGATGTGCGACGCGTCATCAATTCCTTTGTCACGCAACAACGTCAGGGCCGTGTGCTGATCGGGGTCGACGACGCGCACTTTCTCGACGCACTGTCGGCGCACGTCGTGCACCAGCTGGCCCAGGCGCGGGGGCCGCGGCTGGTGGTCACGGTGCGCGCCGGCGGGGACGAGCCCGATGCGATCACCGCGCTGTGGAAAGATGACCTGCTCGCCCGCCTGGACCTTGAGCCGCTGTCGGCTTCGGACACCCGCCGCATGATCGAGACCACGCTGGGCGGCGCGGTGGACGGTCGGAGCGCTGCGCGGTTCTTCAAACTGACCGGAGGCAACGCGCTGTTTTTGCGGCAACTGCTCAAGGACCAGATCGCCGCCGGCGCGATACGGCAGGTCGCCGGGGTGTGGATGTGGGACGAGCGCGTCGCGGTGTCGGACAGCATCGGCGACATGGTCGGTCGGCAATTGAGCCGGCTCGCCCCCGATGTGGCGCTGGTCGTCGATACGTTGTCGCAGTACGAACCGCTGGCGGTCGACGTGCTCTGCGACCTGGTGCACCGCCGTGATCTCGAGGTGGCCGAGCAGATGAGCCTGGTCACCGTGGAGCGCAGTGGCTCCCAGCTGATGGCCCGGCTCGCCCATCCGCTGTTCGGTGAGCTTCGGCGGGCCGCGGCCAGCGAGATGTATCTGTCGCGGATCCGCGGCAAGCTGGCACAACGGCTGGCCAAGGACGCCGACGCCGACATGCACGCGACGGTGCGCCGGGCGCTGCTGGCCCTCGAATCAGACCTTCCCCCCGACCCGCACCTGTTCTTGCAGGCGGCGCGGTTCGCGATGACGCTGCTCGACCTGGACTTGTCGGACCGATTCGCCGCCGCCGCAGCCGATGCGGGGGCCAGCGAGGCTGTCGGCCTGCGCGCGATAAGCCTGGTCGGGCGCGGGCACGGCGACCAGGCCGAGGCGATCCTGGCCGGGATGGGCGTGGATGACCCCAACGGACATCACTGGGCAACCGTGCGGGCAGCGAACCTGATCTGGAATCTCGGGCGACCCCGCGAGGCGTCGGCCATTCTCGACGGCCTGGCATCGACGCGGGAATCGGTGGCGGAGCAAGCCGAGCGCGCCGCGATGGAATCATGCGTAGACGCGGTGATGGCCCGCTGCGAAGCCGCGGCAGAAAAGGCACGGGCGGCGCTGCGTTCGCCGACACTGCCCGACTTTCACGCGCTGTTGGCGTCCATCGCGTTGACCATCGCGGCGGGCGCGCTCGGCAGAATCGACGACATCACCGACGTCGTGGCCGAGGCCATCGACCGCGCGATCACG
>DASPOT010000066.1:0-8254 GCA_035625875.1 Mycobacterium sp.
AACGCAAACAAGAATCGCTGGGCCTGCCCAGGTGAGGCGAAGCGTTTCATCACCCGTTCGCGGACCCTGGTCGGCTGATGGGAGTTCTCGGCCCGGTTGAATGTTGAGATACGTCGAGCGGCGATGAGTCACCGACGACACCAGCTCACGGTGGGCCAGCCGATAGCTGGCCAGTCAGTGACGATCACCCGCGCCACGTATCGCAGACCCTTGAGCAACTTGCGGAAGAACCGCTTGCCAGCAGCTGCGTTGCGACGCGACTGGACCAGGATGTCGAGCACGTTGCCGTGCTGGTCGACCGCGTGCCACAGGTAATAAGTGGTGCCGTTGATCTTCACGAACACCTCGTCAAGGTTAGGTGCCCGGTTTGTTGTCGGCCGGCTTATAGGCGAACTCGTCGTGGGCTTCAAAGAACAGCTTGAAGCCGACCAGGGGCATCAGCGCGTCGTAGTAGCGCTTCGCCGCAGCGAGGTCGGGCACGTTAATCCCAAGGTGACCGAGTACCACCTAACCTAAGTATCTGGCACGGCAACCCTGCTGAGACAGGTTCTGATCGACCTCGTTTCTCTACATGTGAGACAACGGGCGTCGACTGCGATACTCGTCGTGAAATCGGTGGGCAATTCTTATACAGTGCGCGCCCCCGAGCCGGGTGGGGTCGGCACGGTCAATACTGGGTCTGCATCGCCGCGCGTAGCTGTTCGAGCGTGTGGTCGGCGATCTCGGTGGTGAGCTTGTTGCCATGACGAAGCACGTCGGTAACGAAGTCCCGGTCGTTGGCCAGGTCGCGTCGTCGCTGGCGGTGTACGGCAAGGAAATCGTTGACCGCATCGGTGGGGCATTGTCAAGTTGAGCGAAGTGGGCGCGGTCGCCAATCACATCAGCCTCATGCGTCACATATGACCTGGGGGTTGACGAGAACGCATCGCCTCAAATCCTGGTCTGATTGCTCAACTTGACAATGCCGTCGGCACGGTGGTGGCAATCACCTGCTCGGTGGTGAATTGCATGCGGCGGCCGGTGTGTGCGTCGTCGCCGCCAGCAGTGGGGTCGCCCCAGTGCACGGCGGCTGTGCCGGAGAGCTGAAGCGTGGTGCCGGTTCGGAAGTCGACGAACAGCAGCGCGGCGGTGGGGTCGACGGAGAGGTTGCCGAAGCTGTTGAACATGTTGTTGCCGGGATAGTCGGGCCACCACAGGTGCTCGGGTGCGGCGCGGACGAATCCGGCCGGGCCGCCGCGGTGGGAGGCGTCGTTTCCGGAGTCGGGGTGGGTGGTGCCCAGAAAGAACGTGTCCGCGGCCTGGACGAGGCGAATGTCTTCCGGCCGCATCATGTTGCCGCGGAGCAGTTGTGAGCGGCCCTGGTCACGGTGTGATGCGTCGATGTGGAGGCTGCGCTGTTGAATGTATTGGGGGCAGTTGCCGTAGGCCTGCGCGACATCGACCATCAGCCCGCCACTGCTGGCATCGGTGAGTATGCCGTTGATGCGCACGCGTCGCCGTGTGGTGAAGTCGATGACGATCACACCGACCGGCTGCACGTCGGGTAGCGCGTGCAGCGGGTCGGCGTCGGGCATTGTTGTGTTAATCCGCAACGTGGTCGGTGAGGCGGCCTGTAGAAGACCGGGTGGTCCGAGCAACGGTGAGGTCCACAGCCGCCCGGTTCGGTCGCGGGCGGTGATGGCCGCGAATGTTGCGGCGGAGACGAATGCGGCCATCCCGGCGCGCAGCTCACCACGGGCCACCATCGGCGTCAGCCGGGCGGCCTGTGCCTGGACGCCGGCTTGTTGTTGGACGGCCAGCTCGCCGCTGTGGAATCCCACAGCCGCGGACCGGCGTTGGTCGGTCATCTCCTCAGCCCTATTACGCGTGTGCCGAAGTCTTTTTCAGGTCGCGTCGACCGGTCAATGCCGGGCGAAGATGGATGACGGCAGCCATCCCCGCGTGTTTCCTCTCCAAGCGATGCTCAGCTTCGCGGAAGATCCACCACGCCGTGGTCACGATCGCGAGCGCCAATAGCGTGAAAGCATCCCCGACGACGATCACCGCGATGATGCCGGTGATGATCCAGAAGGCGGCGACCGTTTGGTGGGCGACATGGTGTCCGCTGATGGTGATGTGCCGCATGTCTACCTCGCTGGGAGTCGGGGTCACCGTCTGATGCGGGGGCCGTCTGGTGAAACGCCTGAGCGATGGGAGGGCTGCCCAATCTGGGGTGATGGTGACCCATTTCACTCGGCGGATCACCAAACGAAACGTTCCTTGGTTCTGAGACTTAGAGGGTGTTTGAAAGCCGTCAGGTTCGGGCGAGTCGCCTGGTCATGGTCGTGATCATGGCGAGGTGGAGCATGGCTTCGTGGTGGTCGGGTCTGGTTTCGTAGTCGCGCACGCAGCGGCGGTGCTTGTTGATCCACGCGAAACTTCTCTCGACCACCCAAATGCGGGGCCGGACGTGGAAACCAGTGGCGCCGGGGATGCGTTTGATGATCTGCATAGTAAGGGTGAGAACGTCTTTCGCCCAGATGAGCAACCGTCCGGGTAACCGCCGTCGGCCCAGACCAGCCGGATGGTGGAGAAGCTGCCGCGCAGTGCGGCCAGGAGTCGGTGTGCGGCGTCGCGGTCCTGGATCGAGGCGGCGGTGACGACGACGGCGAGCAGCAGGCCGTTCACATCCACGGCGATGTGGCGCTTGACGCCGTTCGTTCTCTTGCCGCCATCCCAGCCGCGGCTGGATCGGGGCACGGTGTCGGCGGCGGGTACCGTCTGCGAGTCGATGATCGCCGCGGTCGGGCACCGGTGCCGCCCGGCCCGCACCCGCAGTCGGTCGCGCAGCGCGTCGAGGATGCGCTGCCGCGCCCCGCTGCGGGCCCAGCGGGCGAAGACCGCGTACACCGTCCCGGCTGGCGGGAACTCCACCGGCAGTTGCCCCGCGCACGATGTACAGGATGACGTCCACTATCGCACGGCGGCAATGCTTCTCGGGTCGTCCGCCGCGGCCTGCCGTGCTGCCCGGCGCAGGCAACAGCGGTTCGAGGATCGCCCACTCTGCGTCGGTCACCGACGACGAGTACACCGCGCAACCATGTCCGCCCGCCGCGTGGGGCGGGCACAACGGGCATGGCGAGATCGGCGATGATGGCATTGTGGGCTCCTGGTCTGGGCGGGGACTTGGTAATCACCGACCCAACCAGGAGCCGACTTCTTCGGTTTTCCGCGAGGCACACGCCCGCCCATCGCGAGTTCTCAAACACTCTCTGAGCTAACCTCTGTGTCGGGCCGCTTTCTGCAGACAAGTAGGTCCTGTGGCCTTCGCGGATAAGGTCACAGTCGAAAATGAACACTTGTTGACGAGCCGCCCTTGCTGGTTTCGGTAGTTGACGACGATCGTCGCGACTCCTACATAGACGGCTTCCACGTCGAAATGCAGGTCCAGGAGACGATCAAGGCCTATGGACCAGTACTTGCGCGACTGTGGAATGCCGTCGCCGGTGGTGCAGGCAGGTCACCTCCAGCCCCTGCACATGTTTCTGGAGTATGTCACCGGCAGCTCGGCGACCTGCACCAAGCGCATTCACGATCGCTTTCTCGTGGCGTTTGCCGATCAGCAGCGCCGCCGTCGATTTCCCAAGTCCGGAAGACCACTACTCCGGAAAGCACGCCTACCATTACGCCGAGTTGGTAGCCCAGGTACCGATGGCGAATACACGATCCGCCAGTCACATAACAACTGCACGCCTGACTGTGCCACCGGCACAATCACCACACAGGATTTGCACTGGAACGGCAATGACTACGTGCCCTAACCCCAAGCCGTACCGAATCGGGTGACCCGGCTCCCGAGCTTGCCGCCCGCCCGGCACACAGATGGCTGTCGAAAGCTGCACGTTAGTGTCCGGCCAGCACGACCACGGCGGAATCTTCTGTGCGACTGAGCAACACAGCCAGCGTCAGGGAAGCGTCCGCCGACCTTCATTCGAACATGTTGAGACACAGAGTAATAACGAATACAGAGTAGTCTACTGGTAACCCGCCATATTCGCTCCTGCCGTATTCGACTGGTCTGGGCTGGCTCGGGATGATGTCGCCGACCCCGCGGCTGGCCCGGCGTGCCTGATCGCCATTGAGGGCGAGTGGTCATGGGCTGCGCTTGAGGAAGGGGAGCGGGGTTTGTTGAACCGGCGTCGGTCGCGGAGGGTTGCAGATAGCGTTATTCAGGCAATCGACGGAAGTGAACACCGTGAGCCGTAACCGTGTAGTCGCAACTCCGCTGCGGCCGGCTGTCGCGAGCGTCCGCACGATACGGTGCGCCGCGACGCTTGTCCTCGGCACGATCATGTTCGCACTCGTCGGCTGTACAGAGCCAACTGCGCCAGCAACTACACAGGCGGTGACCGCCTCAACCGCAACGACAGTGGCTGCCACAGCGCTCGCGTCAACCACCACGACGGCGCCCGCGGCGGCGAGCACGCCCGGGGGCGCGCAGCCTCGGCTGGCGTCAGACCCCGCGCAGCTGGCCGACGACCTGGTCGCCGACGAACTCGCCCTGCGTGACCCGTCGACGGCGGAGGCAGCGCTGGTGGCGGCGGCGCGCAGCCAGCAGGCGGCCTATCGCGCCATCGGGCGACACCCCGAATGGGATGCGATCACGCGACCGCGCATCCCGCCGTCGTTACTCGAGGTCTACGACCGCAATGTCGACGCCCGTCGGCAGCTCACCGCAATGGCACACGTGAACGACACGCTGCCTGCGTGGCGCATCGAGCCTCCAGCTCCGGCCGACGAGCTGCTGAGCTACTACCACGAGGCGGAGTCGCAGTCCGGCGTCGGCTGGAACTACCTGGCCGCGATCAACCTAGTCGAGACCCGCTTCGGCAGCGTCGTCGGCGTAAGCACGGCCGGCGCGCAAGGCCCCATGCAGTTCTTGCCCTCGACGTTCGCCGCCTACGGCGAGGGCGGCGATATCCACTCACCCCGCGACAGCATCATGGCAGCGGGCCGCTACCTCGCCGCGAATGGCTTCGCCAACGATCGTGATCACGCCATCTACCGCTACAACAACGCGAACCAATACGTGCAGGCGGTCAACCAATACGCAGCGGTGCTGGCAGCCGATCCCGCTGCGTTGGCCGGCTACTACCGGTGGGACGTCTATTACTCCACGACCGCGGGCGACGTGTTGCTACCCATCGGTTACGCCGCGATGTCACCGATCCCCGTCAAAGACTACCTGGCAACCCACCCGCAGTAACTCGTCGCGGCGCGGCGAGCGTGCGCTGTCTGGCGCAACCGACGTGTATCGACACCGTGGTCGTCTGGGTGCCCACACCGATAAAGGGCCCCAAGCTCGAAGCAGCAGCTATCGGGGCGGATCGAGTGGTTGCACAGGGGGATACAGGCCGTAGATGCCAGACGAGTCACGGGCCAGTCCGGTCAGCACGGCGGCGAGCCGATCGTCAGCAGCGAAGCCTTGGGCGCGGTGACGTCGGCGAAAAAGTCGTTGCCCTTGTCATCTACCACGATGAACGCCGGAAAATCGCGGACCTCGATCCGCCACACCGCTTGCATGCCAAGTTCCGGGTATTCAAGTACCTCGACCTTGGTAATGCAGTCCTGCGCCAGCTTGGCCGCGGCGCCTCCGATGGAGCCCAGGTAAAACCCGCCGTACCTCTGGCACGCCGCGGTAACACCAGCCGATCGGTTGCCCTTGGCGAGCATGACAAGCGACCCGCCCGCTGCCTGGAACCGATCCACATAGGTGTCCATCCGGCCTGCCGTGGTCGGCCCGAACGAGCCGGACGCATAGCCAGCTGGAGTCTTCGCCGGGCCGGCGTAGTACACAGCGTGATCACGCATGTAGGCAGGCATCGGCTGACCGGCGTCAAGCAGTTCGGCAATCTTGGCGTGGGCTATATCGCGTGCCACCACCATCGGGCCTGACAGCGCAAGCCTCGTCTTGATCGGGTAACGGGACAGCTCGGCCCTGATCTCTGCCATCGGCCTGGATAGGTCGATGCGGACGACGTCGTCGGCAAGCTCATCCGCTGTCGTGTCCGGCAGATACTGCGCCGGGTCGGTTTCCAGTTGCTCAAGGAACACCCCGTTCCTGGTGATCTTCGCTGTCGCCTGGCGGTCCGCGGAGCAGGAGACAGCGATCGCGACAGGGCAGGAGGCACCGTGCCGCGGAAGTCTGATCACCCGCACGTCGTGGCAGAAGTACTTGCCGCCGAACTGAGCTCCGATGCCGGTCTTTCTCGTCAGCTCGAGCACCTGCTGCTCCAGCTCGGTATCACGGAAGCCGTGTCCCGTCGGGGAGCCTGCGGCGGGCAGCGTGTCGAGGTATTTCGCCGAGGCATACTTGGCGGTCTTCAGCGCGTACTCAGCGCTCGTGCCGCCGACGACTATCGCCAGATGGTAGGGCGGGCAGGCAGCGGTCCCCAGAGAGCGAATCTTCTCTTCCAGGAACGCGGCCATCCTGGCCGGACTCAATACGGCCTTGGTCTCTTGGTAGAGGTAGGACTTGTTAGCCGAGCCGCCGCCCTTGGCCATGAACAGGAACTTGTACTCCTCGCCGCCGGTCGCGTAGACCTCGATCTGGGCTGGCAGGTTGTTGCCGGTGTTGCGTTCCTCCCACATCGTGATCGGAGCCTGCTGGGAGTACCGCGGGTTGAGCTTCGTGTAGGCGTCGAAGACGCCGCGGGCGATGTGCTCCTCATCGCGGCCATCGGTCAGCACCTGCTGGCCGCGCTTGCCCATGACGATCGCAGTGCCAGTGTCCTGGCACATCGGCAGCACACCGCCAGCCGCGATGCAGGCGTTCTTGAGCAGATCGCTGGCGACGAACTTGTCGTTCCCGCTGGCCTCAGGGTCGTCCAGGATTGACCGCAGCTGGCGCAGATGGGCGGGCCGGAGCAGGTGCGCGATGTCGTGCAGGGCGGCTGCCGTGAGCTCGGTGAGGACCTCGGGCTCGACCTGCAGGAAATCCCGCCCAAGGGCCCGCTGCACGCTGATCCCGTCGTTGGTCAGCAACCTGTACTCAGTGCCGTCAGGGCCGGTGGGCAGCAGGTCGGTATAGCTGAAGTCAGGCATTCCTGGCACATCCCCGGGCTGGTCTGCGGATGCTCTCATCGTAGGTCGGATACCGGTCTGGCTGGGCAGACTTCCCTAGTGCATGCCGCTTGACCTGCGAGAACATCACTAGCACAGTGACCGGCTGCATGCTGATCGCAGTTGGAGCGGTCCGCTAAATCCGAAGCGAATCGATGCGCTCGAGGACGGGCGACCTGTCGGCGCCACGGGGGTGCGCCGACAGCTCGCCATCGCGCCGATCAGGTCGACTCGGCGCTGGAACCCGGACATGGGGCACGGTCCCGACGGCCTATGAGCGACGCCGAGATCACCGCGCTGCTTATCAGCAATTCGACTGCGCCGCACTTTATGTGGCGATGATCCGCGGGCCGCGGGTCGTGGCGACATAAAGCATGGCCCGGGTTGGCATCTTCACGGTGTGGCCGGTGTCGCGCGCGTGTGGCTGGCGGTGAGCGGGAATTGCCCGAACTCGTGGAAGAGGGTCCGGGTGAGTCCGTAGCTACGGTCTTTGAGTCGCTCGACGGCCTTGTCGACGAGTGCGGCGGCTAGGTCGAAGGTGTGCTCGGCCATGGTGTTCTCCGTTGTGTGCGAAGATGATTGGGTGCGCCGGTTGGCGTGCCGGTGGGGGACCGGCGGGGTGGCGGTGTCAACCCCTTTGAGCCAGGCGGAGAAGCTGGAGGCCGATTTTCGGCCGCGAGCCGGTGCGCACCACCTCGGCGAGCTGGTTTAGGGCCGAAAATGCCGCCGGAGCCGCACGGGCGCGACGCAGCGCCGCGGCAACGGCGCGCAGCGGAGAACGGGCGAGCCCGCCGGGCGCGGCTTGTTATCTAGAGGCGCTCGGGCGGTCATGCTGGGCGGGCGCTAACGGCTAACAAAAGGTGAGGGGCTCCCGTGGCCGCCGCGAGGCGGCCGTTGCGCGTGGCGCATCTGACCAGCAAATGTCGGCACGCCACGGGCCTCGGAGATGGCACGATGTTTTAGATGGGCGACAGTCAGGTGCGCTCGGGGGAGCGTGGCGAAGCGCGCGCTGAGCGCGGTGCGTCGATCAACGAGTGGCCCGGGTGGCGATGGTGCAGAACCTGCTGACCGAGGACAATCTGCCGGCATATCACCGCGAGATCGCGATGAACTTCGGGATGGACGGCCCCTGGGGACAGTGGGTCAACCGCTG
>DASPOT010000067.1:0-9826 GCA_035625875.1 Mycobacterium sp.
CGACGTCGGCCGGCCAGACGACCAGATGCGCAGTCCGCGAACTGATTTCGTGATCGCAGCCAGGACAACGGTAGGTCTTCGTGGCTTGCGCCGCCGCAATCGGGCGAACCTCGTAGTCGTATCCGTCCGGTCCGGTCTCGACACATGTAGGGAAAATTCTCACACGTCGGCCTGTGTGTCGTCGTTTTGGCTGGTCGCTGGCGGTATTACTGAGTGGGTCCGTGGCGGCGGACGGGAGCGGCTAGCGGACGGGAGCCGCCACGGCGCTGATGGTCGTTGGCGTTGTTCGGTGCCCACGTGGTCGGCAGGTCGGAAGATGGCGGCGTTTGGCACTAGCCGTAGAGGCGTCGCCTGAGTTCGCGCAAGGCGGGCAGGTGGGTGCGTTTGTTCAGCGATTCGATGTCGTCGATGAGTTCGGCGATGCGGGGTGATTCGGCGAGTTCTTCGGGGGCGATCTGCTCGGCTTTGACCAGGTAGTAGTTCTCCGGCGACGAAGGCACGCCGGGACATGCCGCCATGAAGCCCTGACCACCAAAGCTCGTCCCGTCCTGCACCCATTGCGGCTGCGTCATTTCCGTCATTGCAGAATCTCCTCCCCCAGCGCCTTGCTCACCTTCTCTGCGATTTCCTTGGCGTTGCCCCTGACTTTGATGTGTGGCCCAACGGATATCACGATATCCGCATACGCCTCGCTTGATAGGCCGCCGGCTCGCACTGGCATCACGGACACGACGTAGCTGGGGGCGATGTAGACCATGGATCCAGTGTCTCTTATGAGTTCCAGCATTAGCGCACCTCTCTCTTGTGGTTGTGTCGGTAACGGCAATCCCCACCCCTACCCGAGGTTGTCCCGGGTCTCGTAGAAATTGAGGTGGCGGTCCCCCGCTCGTGACCTGCCTTGTGGTAGGTGTCGGACGTCCGCCAAGACACACCAACAAGAGAAGGGGACCGTCATGAAGAAGAGTAGCCAGAACAAGTCCGTGGACGCGACCGCGTTTCCGGAGCAGCGCCACGGCCGGGTGCCCGCCGACGCACAGCGGTGATGTTCTGGTCAGTGCGCCTAAATGCGCCAGTGGGGTTGGACGCGGTTGATGTCGAGCACGCGGGAACCGGGTTTGCCCGGCGCGATCACAGCATGGCCAAGGATGGCTTTGATGATGGCCTGCTGGCGGTCCAGACCAAGGCCCGGCCATTGTTCGCGCAGGATGCCGCCGGTGCCAGCCAGCTCGTAGACCGCGGTGGTGTCGGTGGTCGCGGCGATGTCCCGGCGGTTCTGGGCGATGCGTGCGGTGATCGGGTCGCGGGCGGCGATCCACTCCCGCGCGCTGATCGCACCCTCGCCATACAGCCCGGCCAGCTCATCCAGGCGAGCTTGGTCCTTCTCGACCTGC
Organism: Mycobacterium sp.; assembly: GCA_035625875.1. GTDB lineage: Bacteria > Actinomycetota > Actinomycetes > Mycobacteriales > Mycobacteriaceae > Mycobacterium. Next base: position 1,392 of record DASPOT010000067.1, read on the forward strand.
GCGGCCAACGCAGCGACATCACGATCGTTGCTGGTTCTGCCGGCTAGTGCTTCGGCGAGGTGCGGGGAATCCAGCCGGGTCAGCACCGCATCGGTCAACAATTGCTCGACCGGCTCAGCGACCACCGTCAACCGGCCACACCCGCGATGATCAGGGCCTTTCAGACACACGTAGCGGCGCACCCGATTGTCCGGATTGACATGGCGCGCTTGAGAAAACAACCGATTGCCGCACCGCCCACAATGCAACATGCCCGAGAGCAAATAGGTGCGCGCCGCCCTCGTCTTGGTCACCGCACGCGATGCCATGCGCGCCAGCACCCGATCGCGCTCGGCCGGGGTGATGATCGCTGGCCACTTGGCCGGGCCGATCACCTGCCCGCGATGCTCACGCAACCCCGCGATACGACCCGAGCACAGGATTTGGCGCACCGCCGGGGTGTGCCATGACGTCGCCACGGCCGGGGCGATGCCGGACTCGTTGAGCCAAACGGTCAGAGACTTGACCGATTGGCCCGCCAGGTATCGGTCCACCAGCTCACGTACCACCGCCGCTTCGCTTTCGCGAATGGTGATTTTGTCGTCCTCGTAGCCGAACGGGCCCACCGACCCATGCGGCAACCCGTGTTCGGCGTTCTGCAACAACTTGCGCCGTATCCGCGCCGACTTGCGCCCAGACTCCTTGGCAGCAAACGCGGCGAAGATGCGCGCCATAAACAGCCCGTCATCGTTGCCCAAATCGATGTCGGCGGTCACCGTGGCCACCTGCGACACCCCGACCCGCTCACAGAGCGCGACGAACTCCTCCAACTCCACCTGCCGGCGATGCAACCGGTCCAGGTTGTAGACGATCACCGCATCCCGAGCACCAGACTCCAACTCGGCCAGCATCCGGGCGTACTGCCGGCGCGGCTTACCCGAGAACGCCGACACATCGTTATCGACATACTCCGCGCCTACCGGCCAGCCCCGATCGGCGGCCAGCTTGCGGCAATCCTCCACTTGCCGTTGCACCCCAAGCGATTTCCCCTCCACATCCGCTGAGATCCGGGCATAAATCGCCGCCGACCGCACAACCTGACGCGCCGGTTTCTTCGCCATCATGAGGGTAGTTTAGCAACACCTCACTTTCTCAAGATCGTTGTGTCGCTGGGTGACACCGACGCCGACCGGGAACGCGCCGACACGGGCGTACGGCAGCTGCTGGCGTTTTACGGGTCGACCCCGGCGTATCGGCCGGTGCTGGCCGCGCACGGCTGGGAGGATCTGCAGCCCGAACTCAACACGCGGTCCAAGCAGGGCCGCTGGCAGGAGAGGGGTGGGCTGATCGACGACGAGATGCTGCACACCTTCGCCGCCTGCGGCACGCCTGCCGAGATCGCGGCGCACATCCGCGACCGCGTCGACGACATCTCCGACACCATTTGCCTGTACCAGCCGGCACCCATTGGGCTGCGCACGTTGGCCGCGATGATCGACGAGCTACGCCGAGAGGGCTAGAAGCCCGCATCGCGCTGGGGCCGTCCCGCCACCACCTGACGAACCAGCAGCCACACCAGCACCGCCGAACGCTCACCACACAATTCCACAACGTGATAGCGGATGCGATATCGCATTCAAAGACCGCGTTGCCACAAGGTGTCCCCGTAAAGCCCGGTGTTCGCATCACGGCGTCAGCAAACATATCGGGACGTCGCAACGCTGGCTAGCTTGCGACCGCGTGATCATCACCGACCGGCGCTTGGCTGCCGATACGAGACCGCATCCGCGAATCCTCTCAATGGGCAGCATGATTGGCACCCCCGCGCTGGTGGTCGGCCCAGCCGCTGACAACCGCCAGTCCACCCGAACTCGCCGTGCCGTGAGCAGCGAGCGGCCTATTCTGGAAGTCGCACCTACCGCTATGGCCAGGGAGCTTCCGCAATGACCGATGACGAGTTGGTTGATGTGGTGATCATCGGTGCCGGGATATCAGGGATCGGCGCCGCCTACCGCATCCGTGAGCGCAACCCGCGGCTGCGCTTCACGATCCTGGAACGGCGTGAGCACCTCGGCGGCACCTGGGACCTGTTCCGCTACCCGGGGGTGCGGTCCGACAGCGACATCTTCACGCTGTGTTTCCCGTGGGAGCCGTGGACCCGACCGGAGATGATCGTCGACGGCGAGCACATCTGGCAATACCTGGCCGACAGCGCGCGTAAGCACCACATCGACGAGCACATCCGGTTCAACACCTACGTGCGGTCGGCCGACTGGGACTCGAGCACCGACACCTGGACGGTGCGCGCCGAACATGATGGCGCCGACCAGACCTACCGGTGTCGGTTCGTGTTCTTCGGCACCGGCTACTACGACTACGACAACCCCTACAACCCGACATTTCCCGGGATCGAGACCTTCACCGGCGAGGTGGTGCATCCGCAGCACTGGCCGGAGTCACTCGACTGCGCCGGCAAACGGTTCGTGGTGATCGGCAGCGGCGCGACCGCGGTCAGCCTGATCCCGACACTGGCCGCTCGTGCCGGGCATGTGACCATGCTGCAACGCACGCCGTCCTACATGATCTCCGCCCCGCAGGTCGAGCCGACGGCAGTCGCGCTGCGAAATCTGTTGCCGCTGAAGGTGGCTCACTGGATCGTCCGCTGGCGTAATGCGCTCGTCGGTATGCTGCTGTGGGGGGTGTCGCGGCGGGCACCGGAGTTGACGAAGCGCCGGCTGCGGCGTATCGCCGAGCAAAACCTGCCGGACGGCTACGACATCGATACCCACTTCACACCGCCGTACAACCCGTGGGATCAACGGCTGTGCTTCCTGGTGGGCGCCGACCTGTACAAGGCGATCAGCGTGGGCAGCGTCGACGTCGTCACCGACCATATCGACCACATGGATGCCACCGGCATCGTGTGCAAGTCCGGGCGGCACCTCGACGCCGACGTGATCGTCACCGCCACCGGACTGCAGCTGCAAGCGCTGGGCGGCATCACCGTCAGCCTCGACGGCGAAAAGATCAACCCGCACGACCGTTTCCTATACCGGCGACACATGCTCGACGACGTGCCCAACGCGGCCTGGTGCGTGGGTTACACCAACGCATCCTGGACGCTGGGCGCGGACATGACCGCGCGATCGGTCGCAAAGTTGTTGGGGTACATGAACCTTCACGGCTACACCCACGCCTATCCGCACCTCGCCGACACCGACATGCCCGAGCAGTCGGTGTTCAACCTGCAGGCCGGATACGTGCTGCGCGCCCCGGACGTGTTGCCGAAGTCCGGCACCCGCCGCCCCTGGGTGATCAGCCACGACTTCCTGCGTGACGTGCTCGACCACCGGTTGCGACCGATCGACGACCAGATGGTGTTCGGCCGCGTGAACGCCGACCAGGCGCGACCCGCCTAAGTTACGGCGCCACGGTCAACCAGTCTTTGAAACCCGACGGGTCGTGGCGGCCCAGCACGCCGTGCTCGTAAAGCCCCCAGCCCTCTACCGGAGGCCCGTCGCCGTCGCGGCACAGCGCGCGGCCCACATGGTCGATGACACCGAAGCCCGAACGCGCGATGATCGCCGGATCGGTCATGTCGTAAGTCAGCCGCTCGGTGAACTTCTCGCCCTTCCACATGCCGTGCAGCCAATCGGAATCGCCGCCGTAGCCGCCGCCGACGTGGATGGGCACCGGCAGCCTGGATTCCACGTCGAAGTGCACTGGTGTGCCGTCGGCGGTGGTGGCCTCGATCCTCGCCCCGGTCGGGATGCGGGTGCCGGAACGGTAGTGGGTTGTGACGCGCGGCCAGCCCAGCTGTTCGACACGGCCGTCGCGCCAGACCCGGGTGCAGTCATTGAGCGAGCGGAATCCGTTGGGTGCTTCTTGGATGATCAGCACAACGGCGAAGTCCTCGAACGCCATCGGCATGTAGAGCCACCACATGCCCTCGAACGGCGGATCAGGGGCCCGTCCTGCCGGTTCGGGTTCGCCGATCGGTCGGATGCCCCATGACCGGTCGCGGCTGCCGAGCCAGGTCGCGGGGTCGACGGGGATCTCCTCACCGTCGATCGCGATCCGCCCGCTCCAAGTGCCGAGCTGGGCGAACCGCTGCGCGTCCAGCGTGATCCGGTTGCCGGACCGCAGCACATGCGGCTGCTCCTGGACGACGTCGAACAGCCCTTCCCAGGTCAGGTCGACCGCGATGCCCTCGGCCTCCTCAAGGATCATTCGCAGTTTGTGCAGCGGCTCGATCACGTCGATCCGGTAGCCGCCGACGTGCTGGTGCAGCCGTTCTTGGTCGATGGCATCCGACAGGTGCACCGCCGTCTGTGTGTCGCCGCGCCTGATCAGGACGAACGCGTCCTTCACGCCGAGGTTGGGGTAATAGCCGATGCCGGTGATGAGGAAGATGTCGCCGGTGCGGTCGTGGGCGTTCAAGTACGAGCGGTCGTAGAAGTTGCGGTCGGAGGACCCCGGCCACGTGATCGGCTGCGGGAGCTGATGTACCGGGAACTCGTCGAGCGGTCCGAGCATTAGCGATCCTCTCCGATAAGGCGTTTCAGCAACGCGGCATGGTAGAAGAGCGATTCGACGTCGTCGGGTTTCTGCACCTCGCCGAAGTGGACCCTCCGGGCACCGGTGCGCATGAATACGCACGCCCACATCACCGCGGAATACACATAAAACCAGTGCAGGTCACCAAGTTCCACACCGGTGAGCCGGCGGTAGGTGGCGCGGACGTCGTCTTCGCGCAGCACATCAGGCATTCCCGGCAGCGTCGCTAGACCGGCGAGCTCTTGAAAGACCATGTGCGCGAAGATCATCCACGCGACGTCGAGTTCACGCGGCCCCAGCGTCACCATCTCCCAATCCAGCACCGCGACTGGCCGAAAGTCACGGTAGAGCACGTTGCCCACCCGGGCGTCGCCCCACAGCAGCACCGGCTCGCCGCCCTCCATCTCGTGCGGCCAGTGGGCGTCAAGCCAGTCGAAGGTCCGTTCCAGCAGCGGCGAGCGGCCGATATCCGGCACCGCGAAGTCGTACCAAGACCGCACCCAGGCGAAGTGCCGCCGTAGAGCGGTGTCGCCGGACTGACCAGTGGACAAGAACGCAAACATCTTCTCCGCGTTGGGAATCGAGTGCAGCTTGGCCAGCACCTCGACGGCGGAATCTTGGAGCTCGTGCTGGCGATCGGCAGGCGCATCGGCGAACCAGTTGTTACCGAACGTGTACGGCATCACATCGGGCGGCACCACGCCCTCGACATAGTCCATCAGGAAGAAGGGCTTCCCGAGCACGTCGCCGGTGGTCTCGATCCAGCGCACCGGCGGGACAGGAACATCGGTGAGCTCACCGACCAGCCGCATCACCTCGAATTGGTGATCAAGGTGATACGACGGGAACACCGGCACATCCTCGGCGGTGGGCGCGACCCGTGCCACCAGCTTCTGCTCTTGCGCCTTTCCGTCCTGCTGCCAGCGCGCGGTCAAGATGATGGTTTCCGACGACATTCCCGTGGAGTCCACGCCGCTGTGCACGGTCACCTCCGGCGTTGCCCCGCCGGGCAGCACGGTGGACAGCCATCGTGACATCACCGCCGGCAGGGTGGTGACGTCGCGGCTGGAGCGTTGGAGTCGGCCGACTTCTTCGACGGCCGGTTCAGTGGCCACAAGCGCCTCCTTCATGAGGCAATTACGATACGGTAGGTAGCGTTATGAAAGCAGACTCGTCTTCGGTTGACAAGGCCCCTGGCGCGGGACGCCCCCGGGACCCGCGTATCGACGCTGCCATACTGTCGGCGACCGCGGAACTGCTTGTGGAAATTGGCTATTCGAACCTCACCCTGGCCGCCGTCGCCGAACACGCCGGAACGACGAAGTCCGCGCTGTACCGCCGGTGGTCAAGCAAGGCCGAGCTGGTGCACGAGGCGGCGTTTCCAGCGGCGCCCACGGCGCTGGTGGCTCCAGCGGGCAACGTAGCCGCGGATGTCCGGGCGATGATCGCGGCCACCCGAGACGTGTTCACCAGCCCAGTCGTGCGCGCGGCATTGCCCGGCCTGGTGGCCGACATGGCCGCCGACGCGGAACTCAACACCCGGGTGATGTCGCGGTTTGCGGATCTGTTCGCTGCGGTGCGGCTGCGGTTTAGGGAGGCCGTCGACCGTGGCGAGGCACATCCCGATGTCGAACCGGACCGGTTGATCGAGTTGATCGGGGGAGCGACGATGCTGCGGCTGCTGCTGCGCCCGGACGAGGAGCTCGACGAGGCGTGGGTGGATCAGACCACCGCCATCGTCGTGCACGGTGTCAAAGTAGGGTCGGACCGATGACGCGACGACTTGACGGCCGGACCGCGATCGTCACCGGTGCTAGCCGCGGATTGGGCCGGGCGATTGCGTTGGCGCTGGCGGCGAAAGGCGCGGCAGTGGCCGTCGTTGGGCGTACCGAACAAGTGTGGGACGATCGGCTGCCCGGCACTATCGGTGAGACGGTCGCCGACATTGAGACAGCCGGCGGCCGGGCGGTGGCGGTGCGGGCCGACCTGACCGTCCGCGACGATGTTGACCGGCTGGTCCGCGAGGCCCGAGAAGCGCTGGGCCCCATCACGATTCTGGTCAACAACGCGGCGTTCACCGCACCCGGTCGCCCGCCCAAACCCGGTGCCGACACCCACGCCAAGCCGGCCAAGTCCGCACCCAGTGGAGGCAAGCCCGGCTGGCCGCCGCTGCTCGGCACCCCGCTGGCGGCATACCGTCGGCACTTCGAGATCACGGTGTTCGCCAGCTACGAGCTGATGCAGTTGGTGTGCCCTGACATGATCGACGCAGGCGGCGGCTCGATCATCAACATCACATCCGTCGCGTCCCGGCTGCCCGGCGACGGGCCCTACCCGGATCGCAGCGGCGGTACCCTGCCCGGCTACGGAGGATCCAAGGCCCGCACTCGAGCACCTGACTCAGTGTGCGGCGTTCGATTTTCAGGACCACAACGTTGCAGTGAACGCCCTGTCACCGTCCAAACCGATTCTCACACCAGGTCTTTCGTACTACGCACCCGAGTTCGACGACGTCGCCTCGGCGGACGAATTCGCGCGGGCCGCGGTTGGGCTAGCGCTCGTGGATGCCAACGTCGTCACCGGGCGCACGATCGGTCACCGGGAAGTTCTTGACGGCAGCTTCCGGCCCTACCGGCACACCGACGCTTCGGCAAGCTCCTAAGCCGGCTTGGTCGCCGTCACGGCGTTGATGATGACGGCATAAACCTTGTGCCATTGCGGGGACCGGAATCCTGCTAGCACCAGCAGACGCTCGGCACCGCGCTTGGTGCGGGCTTTACCTCTGCGGCTGGTGACCAGGGTCGGTGCCAGCCACCACGAGAACTGGTCGACGAGCACCAAGCGACCGCCGGGACGTAGCACTCGGGCGCACTCGGTGAGTCCGGCTTGCTGGTCGGACCAATGATCGAATGATGTGGTGCTGACGATCAGGTCGAACGTTCCGTCGGTGTAGGCGAGGTCCTCAGCCGACCCGAGTGAGAATGTCAACCGATCATCATTAGTGAAAGCGCTTGCAGTCCTTATCATTCGAGGCGCAGCGTCGATACCGCCAAGTTGTTCGGCATAAGGGTACCGGCGGGCCAGCACCCGGAGCAGATAACCAGTCCCGCATCCCACATCGAGCACCCGGTTAGGGGCGGCGACGGTAGCCACCGCGAGACTGGCGGTGCGGTCCGCTATCTCGTGGTGCAGCCGGCCCCGCCAGCCGCGGTCATACCGCGCGGCACGGTCGTTGAACGCGGCCACATCCCGGTACGGCGGCACAACGCCAGTGTGCCACGGAGACTTCTAGATCAGTGGCCCCTACTGCCAGTATTGGCCAACGGCGCAGCCCTTGCCGCTCAGTTTTCGTTGTCTTCGGGCGGGTCGGGGTCTCCGCGTAGGAGTTCATCGGGGTGGTGGGCGTGGTTGACCTCTGGTGGACCGGTGCCATCGGTCCAGCCGAGTCGCCCGTTGTCCATGACCTCGGTGCGAAGCTCGCCCCGGCTTGCCCTGCCGTGGTGTGAGCCGCAGCCGAAGAACACCTTGTCGGCATCGGTCCTGCCGTCGTTGGCCCAGTCTGGTGTGTGGTGGACCTCGCAGTGATACCCGGGTTCCAGACAGTTGGGATGGGTGCAACCGCGGTCGCGGGCGTAGCAGATGAGTCTCTGGTCGGCGGTGGCAATGCGCTTCTGACGACCCAGATACAGCGGTCGGCCGGTGTGCTCGTCGAATACCGCCAGGTAGTGGATCCCTTTGGCGGCCATGCGGATTAGATTTCCGGCATCGGCAACGCGGAGCCACCACCGGTGCGCGCGGGTGCGGGCATCGCGGTCGACTCGTCGGCCGCGGCGTGGGCGGCTTGGTTGAGTTCGGCCAGTGTGGTGGTGGCGATCACGGTGACGGGGTGGCCGCGGTGC
>DASPOT010000068.1:0-20426 GCA_035625875.1 Mycobacterium sp.
CACCTGGTCCTGTTCGGCGACAAATACGACTCGGTGATGATCGACCAGAGGGACCTCGATGCGATGGCCTACCTGGCCACCCTGCCCGGCGCACACGACACCCTGATCGGCGACTCAAATGTTGATGGCACCGCGTGGATGTACGCGGTGGCCGACCTGCACCCGTTGTGGACCCACTACGACTTCCCGCAGCAGACCGGACCGGGCCACTACCGATACATCTTCTGGAGCTCTGCGCGCAAGGGCGAGTCCGATCCGAAGGTGGTAGAGGCCATCAAGGCACTCAATATCCGCTACATCCTGACCAGCACGCCCACGGTGAGGGGGTTTGCCGTGCCCGACGGACTAAGGTCACTGGAGAAATCGAAGTCGTGGACGATGATTTACGACAACGGTGAGGCCCGAATCTACGAATGGTGCGGAAATGCCGCACCGACACACTCTTAGCAGGTCCGCAAAAGGATGGTGACTGGATTGAGTACCGACAACGATGACGATGGCATTGAGATCATCGGCGGCGTCGATCCACGGATCATGGCGGTACGCGACGCGGCAGAGGGCGGGGACTCCGATGAACACTCGCTGACCGACCTGGTCGAGCAGCCCGCCAAGGTGATGCGAATCGGCACCATGATCAAGCAACTGCTCGAAGAAGTTCGCGCCGCGCCGCTGGACGAAGCGAGCCGCAACCGGCTGCGCGAGATCCATGCCACCAGCATCCGGGAGCTCGAAGACGGCCTGGCACCAGAACTGCGCGAGGAACTCGATCGGCTCACCCTGCCTTTCAACGAGGACGCTGTCCCGTCGGATGCTGAGTTGCGCATTGCCCAGGCTCAGCTGGTCGGCTGGCTGGAAGGGCTGTTCCACGGCATCCAGACTGCGCTGTTCGCCCAGCAGATGGCCGCCCGCGCGCAGCTGGAGCAGATGCGCCAGGGCGCGCTGCCGCCCGGAGTCACCCGGCCGGGCGGACACTCGGGCACTGGCCAATACCTGTAAGCAGACACCGATGTCGGGCCCCCGCACTGCTCATATAGAGACGCGCAACGCGTGGGTGGAGTTTCCCATCTTCGACGCCAGGTCGCGCTCGCTGAAGAAAACCTTCCTGGGCGGCACGATCGGGCGCAACGCCTCCAATGTGGTGGTCATCGAGGCGTTGCGGGATATCACAATGTCGCTGAATTTGGGCGACCGGGTCGGCCTGGTCGGGCACAACGGGGCCGGGAAATCGACGCTGCTGCGCCTGCTTTCGGGTATTTACGAGCCGACGCGCGGCTCCGCGATGGTCACCGGGCGGGTGGCGCCGGTGTTCGACCTCGGGATCGGCATGGATCCGGAGATCTCCGGCTACGAGAACATCATCATCCGGGGCCTGTTCCTCGGGCAGACCCGCAAGCAGATGCTGACCAAGGTCGACGAAATCGCCGAGTTCACCGAGCTGGGCGATTACCTGTCGATGCCGCTGCGCACCTATTCCACGGGTATGCGGGTGCGACTGGCGATGGGTGTGGTCACCAGCATCGACCCGGAGATCCTGTTGCTCGACGAAGGCATCGGCGCGGTGGACGCCGACTTCCTGAAGAAGGCCCAGTCCCGGCTGCAGCGCCTGGTGGAGCGCTCGGGAATCCTGGTGTTCGCCAGCCATTCCAACGACTTTTTGGCGCGGCTGTGCAAGACCGCGATGTGGATCGACCACGGCGTCATCAGGCTCACCGGCAGCATCGAGGACGTCGTGCGCGCCTACGAGGGTGAGGACGCCGCGCGGCACGTGCACGAGGTGTTGGCCGAGACCGCGGCCGATAAGTCGCTCGCCCAAAGCGGGTCAGGGGATGAGTGAGTGCGTGTGCGCCGTCGTGGTCACCCACCGGCGGCCCGACGACCTGGCGAAGTCGCTGGATGTGTTGACCACCCAGACCCGGTTGCCGGATCACCTGATCGTGGTCGACAACGGGCATGACGATCGTGTCCGGGACTTGGTGGCCGGGCAGCCGATTCCCACCACCTATCTGGGATCACGCCGCAACCTCGGCGGCGCAGGAGGTTTCGCGCTCGGGATCTTGCATGCGCTGGCGCAGGGCGCCGATTGGGTGTGGCTTGCCGACGACGACGGGCGCCCGCAGGACACCCGGGTGCTGGCGACCCTGCTGTCATGTGCGGAGAAATTCGGCCTGGCCGAGGTGTCGCCGATGGTGTGCAATATGGACGATCCGCAGCGGCTGGCCTTCCCATTGCGCCGCGGTCTGGCATGGCGACGGCGGGTCAGCGAATTGCGCACCCAACCCGGTCAGGATCTGCTGCCGCAGATTGCGTCATTGTTCAATGGCGCACTGTTTCGGGCCTCCACCATCGAGGCGATCGGGGTCCCCGACCTGCGGTTGTTCGTGCGCGGCGACGAGGTGGAAATGCACCGCCGGCTGGTTCGGTCCGGTCTGCCGTTCGGAACCTGCCTGGAGGCGGTGTACCTCCATCCCTGCGGATCTGGCGAGTTCAAGCCGATCCTGGGTGGCCGGATGCACACCCAGTATCCCGAGGATCCTGCCAAGCGGTACTTCACCTACCGCAACCGGGGCTACCTGCTGTCCCAACCGGGTCTGCGCAAGCTGCTGGTCCAGGAGTGGGTGCGCTTCGGCTGGTTCTTCCTGGTGTCCCGTCGCGACCCCAAAGGCCTGCTGGACTGGTTTCGGTTGCGCCGCTTGGGGCGTCGCGAGAAATTCGGGCGGCCCGAGGAGTCGTTGTGACGATCATCGACACCGCCGCTCAGTCCAAGACGCTAATCCGCGCCTGGCGCGATCTGGTGGACGGCTACCGCCGCCACGAGCTGTGGCTGCACCTGGGCTGGCAGGACATCAAGCAGCGGTACCGCCGCTCGGTGCTGGGACCGTTCTGGATCACCATCGCGACCGGCACCACCGCCGTCGCGATGGGCGGCCTGTACTCCAAACTGTTTCGTCTTGAGCTGTCCGTGCACCTGCCCTACGTCACCCTCGGGCTGATCGTCTGGAACCTGATCAACGCCGCCATCCTGGAAGGCGCCGGCGTGTTCGTCGCCAACGAGGGGTTGATCAAACAATTACCGACGCCGCTCTCCGTACACGTCTACCGGCTGGTGTGGCGGCAGATCATCTTGTTCGCCCACAACATCGTCATCTACGTCGTCATTGCGATCATCTACCCCAAACCGTGGTCGTGGGCCGACCTCGCGGTGATTCCGGCGCTGGGGCTGATCGTCCTCAATGCCGTATGGGTGTCACTGTGTTTCGGCATCCTGGCGACCCGCTACCGCGACATCGGCCCGCTGCTGTTTTCCGTCGTGCAGTTGCTGTTCTTCATGACCCCCATCATCTGGAACGACGAGACGCTGCGGCAGCAGGGGGCGGGACGGTGGTCGAAGATCGTCGAGCTCAACCCGCTGTTGCACTACCTCGATATCGTGCGCGCGCCGCTGCTGGGCACCCACCAAGAGCTGCGGCATTGGGTGGTTGTCGTGGTGCTGACTGTCGTCGGCTGGGTGCTGGCGGCGTTCGCGATGCGGCAGTATCGCGCCCGGGTCCCCTACTGGGTTTGACGTGCTCCTGCTTCGTCTTGAGCCGTATGGGAGCGGGCCATGAGCTTGACCATCTCCGATCTCGAACGGGCCGCGCTGGCAGAGGCGGCGCAGTTTCCCTTGCTGGCAGCCATCACCGGGCGGCGGTCGCGCCGATTCCCGGCCGGCGGGCGCATCCCAGACGGGGCGCTAGCGTTCACCAGCCGCCGGCCCGCACAGCCATTGTCGGAAGTGGAACGTGCGCTGCTACTTTCAGTGACCGGTGGCGTCACCGGATGGCACTACGGCATTAGCTACAACCCCAACTACGCGCCGGCGCTGCCGAACTACTCGGGCAGCGCGACCGGACGAACCTTCCCGTCGGCGGCCGGATTCCACACCAGTCAACTGTTTTTCACCGACGACACCGGAACTTACCTGCTGCCCACCCGCGATCAAAAGCCACAGGCGTTCACCAGCATTGAGGACTGGATCAGCCACACCGCCGACTCGATCGTGCGGATTTCGGACACCCGCCTGGAACTGCCGCGTGAAGAGCCCTTCATGGAGGGCCACAACGTCTGGATCGCCAACCATCCCGGAAGCCTTTTGGCCTTCCCGGTTGCCGATCTGGCCGAACACCTGATGTGCAACCTCTGGTTCTACGCGGCCAACGGCTACGCCGTGTACGACGACGTCAACCGACGCAATATCCCGGGCACCGAACGGTTCTCGTCGCTACCGCATGCTGACGACCCGGTTGCGCTGAGCTTCGTCGAGCAGTACACGCTCACCGAGGCGAGCGCCGAATTAGCCACCGCCGCCAACAACGGCGTCCTGGCATTGCAGGCCATGGGTCTGGGCGGCTGGATGTACGACGGCCTGCAGCCGTTGTCGGTGCTGGGCGGATCCGGTGATCCGAGGGCACCCGGAATCGGGTTCGTCGCCGAGCGTGACGAGCGCTGGCCAATCCCGAATATCACCGGCCTACCCGGCTATTTCGAAACGCTCAGCCCACCGCATGTGCCATCGGTGGCCGCTGGCGTCGACAAATTCGTCGCACGCCGCTACGGGCCCGGTGGACCGTTTCACACCGACACACCGGGGGCGTGGGCCGACACACCGAAGGTGCGATCGTCGGCGCTGCCGCCCGACGGCATCGCCGAACTCGTCACCGTCGAGGCCTGCTACATCTACGACACCTTCGGCAAGCTGCCCGGCACCGTGCCAACCGTGCACGTGCTCATGTATCTGCAGGCCCAGCACATCGACACCGACTTCTACGACCAGCTGTTCACCCCTGGCGCCTACCTGCCCACCCACGCCGCACACCAGGCCCGCTGGCACGGCCAGTAGCAGAACCCATCGGTCAGCTGCACCACGTGGTGAGCGTGGTCCGAATCGGATGGTCCCAACTTCACCGGCGTGTCGCGACGAATGCCGCGTCCCGGCATGCGATCGCCGATTCGATTAGGGTGGTCGGAAATCTCGGTCGAGCAATGCCGACTTAGCCGGCTAGCAGCACAAACATGACGGAATCGAAACGACCCCAGTGCGCCGCTGTGAGGTCCCACCGAAATGTCACAAATCGCATTGGCATCGTATGGATAATTGGCGGACAGTAACCAGACAATCTGAGCGCTCCGCGGCAACACTCGCGGTTGCGCCCGCGAAAGGTCGGCCGACGTGAGCGAGGAAGTCGAACCACAGGGGCGAGCAGATGCAGCGCGGAACCGCATCGCCGCGGAGCTGGCCAGACTGCGGGAACGACGCGATCGGCTGGAGGTAGAGGTCAAGAACGATCGCGGCATGGTCGGCGATCACGGTGACGCCGCCGACGCCATCCAGCGTGCCGACGAGCTGGCAGTCCTCGACGAGCGGATCAACGAACTCGACCGGCTGTTGCGGACCGGGCCTGCTCCGTCGAACGGACCCAACATGCTGCCCGGCGGTACGGAGGTGACTTTACGGTTTCCCGACGGTGCCGTCGTCACCATGGAGGTGATTTCTATCGTCGAAGAGACGCCCGTCGGCCGCGAAGCTGAGACGTTGACCGCTGGCAGCCCGTTGGGGCTGGCCCTGGCCGGACATAAGCCTGGTGACACCGTCACGTACACGACGCCGCAGGGGCAAAACCAGGTCGAGTTGCTCGACGTGAACTTCCCGGCATAGGCAACCGGCGCAACAAGTCGCTGATGCCCAGGTCAGCGCGTGCGCCCCGTAGACTTCCGGCGATGGCCGACGTCGCTTCGCCGCGCACACACCTGAGCCTGATGACTCAGGTGCGGCGGTTCGTCGTCACCGGCGGACTGTCGGCGATCGTCGATTTCGGCCTCTACGTCGTGCTCTACAAAGCGGTGGGCCTGCAGGTCGACCTGTCCAAAGCGACCAGCTTCGTGGCCGGCACCATCACCGCCTACCTAATCAATCGCCGGTGGACGTTTCAGGCGCCACCGAGCACCGGCCGTTTTGTCGCCGTCATGGTGCTCTACGGCCTCACCTTCGCCGTGCAGGTCGGGCTCAACCATCTGTGCCTTGCGCTGCTCGACTATCGGACGTGGGCTCTACCCGTCGCGTTCGTCGTCGCGCAAGGAACCGCCACGGTGATCAACTTCGTCGTGCAGCGATCCGTGATCTTCCGGATCCGCTGAGCGCACTGGCCCAGGCGGTACCCTCGTCACGATGTTCACGACCAAACGCCTCACCGGCTGGGGCCGTACCGCTCCCTCCGTAGCCACGGTGCTCTCCACCCGCGACCCCGAGGAAATCGCCAAGGCGGTGGCCAACGCGGGCGACCGGGGAGTCATCGCCCGCGGGCTGGGCCGCTCTTACGGGGACAACGCACAAAACGGCGGCGGGCTGGCAATCGACATGACGCCGCTGAACACCGTCCACTCGATCAGCGCCGACAGCCGCCTGGCCGACATCGACGCCGGGGTCAACCTCGACCAGCTGATGAAGGCGGCGCTGCCGTTTGGACTGTGGGTTCCGGTGCTGCCAGGCACCCGGCAGGTCACGGTCGGCGGGGCAATCGCCTCCGACATCCACGGGAAAAACCACCACAGCGCGGGTAGCTTCGGCAACCACGTCCGATCCATGGAACTGCTGCTGGCCAGCGGTGAGGTGCGTCACCTCACTCCCAACGGTGAGGATTCCGAGCTGTTCTGGGCCACTGTCGGCGGTAACGGCCTGACCGGCATCATCCTGCGTGCCACCATCGCTATGACGCCCACCGAGACGGCGTATTTCATCGCCGACGGCGACGTCACCAGGAGCCTTGAGGAAACCATCGCGTTTCACAGCGACGGCAGTGAGGCCAACTACACCTACTCCAGCGCATGGTTCGATGCCGTCAGCGCACCACCCAAGTTAGGCCGGGCAGTGATATCAAGGGGATCGCTGGCCACGCTGGACCAGCTCCCGAAGAAGCTGCGCAAGAGCCCGCTGAAATTCGATGCGCCACAGTACTTCACGACACCTGACATCTTCCCGAGCGGCCTCGGTAACAAGCTCATCTTCGGCGCGGCGACCCAGTTGTGGTACCGGAAGGGCGGCACTTACCGAGGGAAGGCCCAGAACCTGACGCAGTTCTACCATCCGCTCGACATGGTCGGTGAGTGGAACCGCGCCTACGGGTCCGCGGGCTTCGGTCAGTACCAATTCGTGGTGCCTACAAATGCGGTCGAAGAATTCAAAGGGATAATCCGAGACATCCAGAAGTCAGGCCACTACTCATTCCTCAATGTGTTCAAGCTATTCGGGCCAGGTAACCAAGCGCCGCTGAGTTTTCCGATTCCCGGCTGGAACGTCTGCGTCGACTTCCAGATCAAGCCGGGCTTGAACGAACTGCTCAACGAGCTGGACCGCAGAGTGCTGGAGTTCGGCGGCCGGCTCTACACCGGCAAAGACTCCCGCACCACCGCCGAGACATTTCACGCCATGTATCCGCGCATCGATGAGTGGATCGCCGTGCGCCGCAAGGTCGACCCCTTGCGGGTGTTCGCCTCCGACATGGCCCGACGTTTGGAGCTGCTCTAGATGGTGCTCGACGCCGTAGGAAATCCGCAGACCATCCTGCTGCTTGGTGGTACTTCCGAGATCGGGCTGGCCATCTGCGAGCGCTACTTGCAGAACGCGCACGCGCGTATCGTGCTGGCCGCCATGCCCGACGACCCGGGCCGCGAAGACGCGGTAGCTCAGATGAAGGCCGCAGGCGCGCGGTCGGTGGAGCTTATCGACTTCGAAGCCACCGACACCGACAGCCATCCCAAGATGATGGACCAGGCCTTCGCCAATGGTGACGTCGACGTGGCCATCGTGGCGTTCGGTGTGCTCGGGGACGCCGAAGAGTTGTGGCAAAACCAGCGCAAAGCCGTGCAGATCGCCGAAATCAACTACACCGCAGCGGTCTCCGTGGGCGTGCTGCTCGGCGAGAAGATGCGCGCCCAGGGCTTCGGTCAGATCATTGCGATGAGCACGGTGGCCGCGGAGCGGGTGCGGCGGTCCAACTTCGTCTACGGCTCCACCAAGGCCGGCCTGGACGGTTTCTACCTGGGCCTGTCAGAGGCATTGCGCGAGTATGGGGTTCGCGTCCTGGTGATCCGGCCCGGCCAAGTGCGTACCCGGTTGAGCGCGCACATCAAGGAGCCTCCGCTAACCGTCGATAAGGAGTACGTCGCTAACCTCGCGGTCACCGCGTCCGCAAAGGGTAAGGAATTGGTTTGGGCGCCAGCAGCATTCCGCTATGTGATGATGGTGTTGCGACACATCCCGCGGAGCATTTTCCGCAAGCTGCCGATCTGACAATGCGCAACGCACTGGCCAGTCTCGGTCAGATGGCGGTGGCCGCAGTGGTGGCCGTCATCGTCGCGGTGGTATCACTGATTGCCATTGCCGGGGTCCAGTGGCCCGCCTTTCCGTCGTCCAACCAGCTGCATGCGTTGACCACCGTCGGGCAGGTCGGCTGCCTGGCCGGGCTGGTCGCTGTCGGTTGGGTGTGGCGGTGGAGCCGGCACCGGGGCCGCTACCGGCTGCTGGCCCAGCTGGGCGGGCTCGTGTTCGTGTCCGCCTTCACCGTCGTGACGCTTGGTATGCCGCTGGGAGCCACCAAGCTGTATCTGTTCGGCATCTCCGTCGACCAGCAGTTCCGCACCGAATACCTGACCCGGCTCACCGACAGCCCCGCGCTCCGGGATATGACCTACATCGGGTTGCCGCCGTTCTACCCGCCGGGCTGGTTCTGGATCGGCGGTCGCGTCGCGGCGCTGACCGGAACACCGGCCTGGGAGGTCTACAAGCCGTGGGCGATCACTTCGATCACCATCGCGGTCGCGGTCGCTTTGGTGCTGTGGTGGCGGATGATCCGCTTCGAGTACGCGCTGATGGTCACCGCCGCGACCGCCGCGGTGACGCTGGCCTACAGTTCGCCGGAGCCCTACGCCGCGATGATCACCGTGCTGTTGCCGCCGGTGCTGACCCTGACATGGTCGGGTCTGCGCGGCGGCACCCGGTCCGGCGGTCGGGCGGCGGTGATGGGCGCCGGGATCTTCCTCGGCTTCGCGGCCACCTTCTACACCCTGCTACTGGCCTACAGCGCGTTCACGGTGGTGGTGATGAGCCTGCTGCTGGCCGGGTCACGCTGGCGCCAAGGACTCCACGCGGTCGCCGACCCGCTCGGCCGGCTGGTCGTCATCGCCGTTATCGCAGCGGCCATCGCGTCGATCACCTGGCTGCCGTTTTTGCTGCGGGCGGCCCATGACCCGGTCAGCAACACCGGCAGCGCACAGCACTACCTGCCGGCTGACGGTGCCGTGCTGACGTTCCCGATGCTGCAGTTCACCCTGCTGGGCGCCATCTGCATGCTGGGCACACTGTGGCTGGTGGTGCGCGCCGGCTCGTCGGTGCGGGCAGGCGCCCTGGCGATCGGCGTGCTGGCCGTCTACCTGTGGTCGTTGTTGTCGATGCTCACCACGCTGGCGCGCACCACGCTGCTGTCGTTTCGGCTGCAGCCGACGCTGACCGTGCTGCTCACTGCCGCCGGTGTGTTCGGCTTCATCGAGGTCACCGTGGCGCTGGCCGCGCGGGGACGTGATCGGGCTTGGGGCCGCAGCGTCGTCCCGGTGGCCGCGGCGGTCGGGCTGGCCGGGGCGATCGGGTTCAGCCAGGACATTCCCGAGGTGTTGCGACCTGACCTCACCATCGCCTACACCGACACCGACGGCTTCGGCCACCGCGGCGACCGCCGCCCGCCCGGCTCTGAGAAGTACTACCCGGCCATCGACGCCACGATCACCCAGGTGATCGGGAAGCCGCGCGACCAGATCATCGTGCTGACAGCCGATTACAGCTTCCTGTCGTTTTACCCGTACTGGGGCTTTCAAGGGTTGACCTCGCATTACGCCAACCCGCTGGCGCAGTTCGACCTGCGCGCTGCGCAAATCGAGAGCTGGTCCCGGCTCAAGGTCGCCGACCAGTTCATCCACGCGCTCGACACGCTGCCCTGGCGGCCGCCGACGGTGTTCTTGATGCGCCGCGGCGCCAACGACACCTACACTCTGCGGCTGGCCGAGGACGTCTACCCCAACCAGCCCAACGTCCGCCGCTACACCGTGGAGCTGAAGGCCGCCCTGTTCGCCGACCCGCGGTTCACCGTCGAGAAGCTCGGCCCGTTCGTGCTGGCGATCCGCAAGCCACATCCGAGCGCGTGATGACAACCGAAACCGCACCTGAACGGTTGCGCAACTACCATCTACCACCGTGACCACCGCGGGGGCAAACTACCGGACCACCGGGGATGACCGCACCGCCCGGGACGACCTGATCACCCGGGTTGACCGGACCACCCCGGACGACCGGACGACCCGAGAGGACCTGACCGGCCGGGACTACCGGACCGCCCGGATCGTCGCCGTCGTCGCCGGTCTGCTGGGGGCTGTTCTCGCGGTCATCACCCCACTGCTGCCGGTCAAACAAACCACCGCCCAACTGAACTGGCCACAAAACGGCGTCTTCGCCAGCGTCGAAGCACCGCTGATCGGCTACGTGGCCACCGACCTCAACATCACCATGCCGTGCCGCGCCGCCGCCGGACTGGCCGGGCCGGGCAACACCGCCAAGACCGTGCTGCTGTCCACGGTGCCCAAACAAGCGCCCAAAGCCGTCGATCGCGGACTACTCATCGAACGCGCCAACGGTGAGCTGGTAGTCGTGGTGCGCAACGTCCCGGTTGTCACCGCGCCGATGAGCCAGGTGCTCAGCCCCGCCTGCCAGCGCTTGACCTTCACCGCCCACGCGGACAAGATCACCGGCGAATTCGTCGGGCTGAAACAGGGTCCCCATGCCGACCACCCCGGCGCACCGCTGCGCGGCGAACGCGGCGGCTACGATTTCCGGCCCCAGATCGCCGGGGTGTTCACCGACCTAGCCGGGCCGGCGCCAGCGGGCCTGAGCTTCTCGGCGACCGTCGACACGCGCTACAGCAGCGCCCCGACGCCGCTGAAACTGGCCGCGATGATCCTCGGGGTGGCGCTGACCGCCGCCGCTCTTATCGCGTTGCACATCCTCGACACCGCCGACGGTATCCGGCACCGCCGCTTCCTGCCGCCGCGCTGGTGGTCGATCAGCGGTCTGGATGTGCTCGTCGCCGCGGTGCTGGTGTGGTGGCATTTCGTCGGCGCCAACACCTCCGACGACGGCTACATCCTGACCATGGCCCGGGTGTCCGAGCACGCCGGGTATATGGCCAACTACTACCGCTGGTTCGGCACGCCGGAGGCTCCGTTCGGCTGGTACTACGACCTGTTGGCGCTGTGGGCCCATGTCACCACTGCCAGCATCTGGATGCGGCTGCCCACCCTGGCCATGGCGCTGATGTGCTGGTGGTTGATCAGCCGCGAAGTCATCCCCCGGCTGGGCTACGCCGTAAAGCACAACCGGGCCGCGGCGTGGACGGCGGCGGGCATGTTCCTGGCGTTCTGGCTGCCGCTGAACAACGGTCTGCGGCCCGAGCCGATCATCGCGCTGGGCATCCTGCTGACCTGGTGTTCTGTGGAGCGCGCGGTGGCCACCAGCAGGCTGCTGCCGGTGGCGATCGCCTGCATTATCGGCGCGCTCACGCTGTTCTCCGGCCCGACGGGTATCGCGTCCATCGGCGCGCTGCTGGTCGCGATCGGGCCGCTGCGCATCATCCTGCACCGCCGGTCCAAACGGTTTGGTGTGCTGCCGCTGCTGGCGCCGATCGTGGCCGCGGTGACGGTCACCGTGATCTTGATCTTCCGGGACCAGACCTTTGCCAGCGAGATCCAGGCCAGCATGCTCAAGCGTGCCGTCGGGCCCAGCCTGAGTTGGTTCGATGAGCACACCCGTTACGAGCGGCTGTTCATGGCCAGCCCGGACGGCTCGGTGGCGCGCCGCTTCGCCGTGCTGGCGTTGGTCGTCGCGCTTGCGGTGTCGGTGGCAATGTCGTTGCGCAAGGGACGAATTCCGGGCACCGCTGCCGGGCCGAGCCGGCGGATCATCGGCATCACGATCATCTCGTTCATCGCGATGATGTTTACCCCGACCAAGTGGACACACCACTTCGGGGTATTCGCCGGGTTGGCCGGATCACTGGGGGCACTGGCCGCCGTTGCGGTGACCGCAGCGGCGATGCGCTCGCGACGCAACCGCACCGTGTTCGCCGCCCTGGTGCTGTTCGTGGTGGCGTTGTCGTTCGCCAGCGTCAACGGCTGGTGGTACGTATCCAATTTCGGTGTGCCGTGGTCGAATGCGTTCCCCGAATGGAAGTTCGGCTTCACCACCATGCTGCTCGGGCTGACGGTGCTGACACTGCTGGCAGCCGCATGGTTCCACTTCGTCCATAACGGTGACGGGACGCAGCCCCGGCATGAGTCGCGGCTGGCTCGAATCATCCAGTCCCCGTTGGCAATTGCGTCATGGGTGTTGGTCTTTTTCGAGGTGCTGTCGCTGACCCTGGCGATGACCGACCAGTACCCCGCGTGGTCGGTGGGCCGTTCCAACCTGCAGGCGTTGACTGGTAAGACATGCGGGCTGGCCAACGACGTGATGGTGGAGCAGGACCCCAACGCCGGCATGCTGCCACCAATCGGAGCGCCGGTGAAAGACGCACTGGGGGCCAACTTTGCCGAAGGCTTCGAGCCCAACGGTATTCCCGCCGATGTGTCGGCCGACCCGGTGATGGAACGTCCGGGTGACCGCAGTTTCCTCAACGACGACGGGCTCATCACCAGCAGCGAAGCCGGAACCGAAGGCGGCACCACCGCCGCACCGGGAATCAACGGCTCCCGCGCACGGCTGCCCTACGACCTGGATTCGGCCCGCACCCCGGTGCTTGGCAGTTGGCGGTCCGGCGTGCAGATACGGGCCAGGCTGCGATCGGCCTGGTACCGACTGCCCCCGCGGGACGAGGCCGGACCGTTGCTGGTGGTGTCCGCGGCTGGCCGGTTCGATCCCCGCGAGGTCCAGGTGCAGTGGGCGGGTGACGACGGACGACCAGCTGGCGCAATGGGATTCGCCGATGTCGGGGCGGCGCCGGCCTGGCGTAACTTGCGGGCGCCGCTGGCCGCGATCCCGCGCAGCGCTACCCAGGTCCGGGTGATCGCCGACGACGATGACCTGGCGCCGCAGCACTGGATCGCGCTCACCCCACCGCGGATTCCCCGGCTACGGACGCTGCAGGACGTGGTCGGCTCAACCGATCCGGTGTTACTGGACTGGCTGGTCGGTCTGGCATTCCCGTGCCAGCGACCGTTCGGTCACCAAAACGGCGTCATCGAAGTGCCGCAGTGGCGCATCTTGCCGGACCGGTTCGGCGCCGAGGCCAACTCCCCGGTGATGGATAACAACGGCGGCGGCCCGCTGGGCATCACCGAGCTGCTGGTGCGCGCGAGCACCGTGGCCAGCTACCTTAAAGACGACTGGTTCAGGGACTGGGGCGCATTGCAGCGGTTGACGCCGTATTACCCGGACGCCCAACCGGCCCGCCTCCAACTCGGTTCGGCAACGCGCAGCGGTCTTTGGAGTCCGGCGCCGCTGCGGCACTGATTCGCTACAGAAAGAGAACCCGCAGGGTGAGCCGCTGCGCGTGGCATTCATGCAAGTTCGGTCTGCCCTCCGCGTCCAAGGGCGTGGTAGGCGGGTCGCAGCAGTTCGGTCAACGTCCTTCCGCGAACGGCGACGCCGGTGTCGGGGAGCTGGTCGAGCAGCGTCATCGACGGCGTTGCTGGCGGGCTTCCGACTCTGACGTCGGCTTGCCATGCGTAATAGGTGTCAAGGCAGTCGAAGAGCGGTCGGGCTGCTTGTTCGGCGCGGTCGGCGGCCGGCGGTCCTTCGGTGCGGGCGGCGGCCAGGTTGGCCAGCAGATCCTCGCGCTCGCGGCCGCGCCACGCCAGGATGTCGAACGGGTCGTCGTCGAAAGATTCGGCGAGCAAGTAGAAGGTCGCGGCAAGATGCTTGCACGGGACGGCGTGATCGGGGCAGGAGCAGTCCAGCGACAGCTCCCGGGCGGTGGCGGGGAACAGCGACAGGCCGAACCCGGCGAAGACGTCCTCGATGTCGTCGGGCATCTCACCGGACAGCAGTTTAGCGGTGTACCAGGCATTTTCAGCCAGGCTCCGCTCAACTTGGGCCCATTCGGACTTGCCGAACGCGGGGATCCCGATCCGGACCCGGTACGGCCGGGCCCTGCTGCCCTGCACCTCGGCGGTGACCGAGCCCGTATCCACCTCGAGCGAGATCACCTGCCCCTTGCGCGCGTAGGTGCGGCCACGCTGCAGCCGGTTGCCCAGGCCGATGTCCTCCAGTACCGCGATGAACCGCTCCGACCACCAGGTCCGCGCGATTGCGCCGCGGGCGCTGCGCGCCTTGAGCCCACCCTCGACGGGGCGGGGCCGCGACGGCGGCGGATACCAGCTCTTATTCACCGACAGCTCCCTCCGACAGCGCGAACACCTCGCGGAGGTCGCGGGTGGACAGTTCGGTCAGCCAGCCTTCGCCGTCGGTGACCACCAGGTCGGCCAGCGCCTTCTTCTCCTCGATCATCTCGTCGATCTTCTCCTCGAGCGTGCCCGTGCAGATGAACTTGCGCACCTGCACCGTGCGCCGCTGTCCGATCCGGAACGCCCGGTCTGTCGCCTGGTTCTCCACCGCCGGGTTCCACCACCGGTCCAGGTGCACAACATGATTGGCCGCGGTGAGATTCAGCCCGGTGCCACCCGCCTTCAACGACAGCAAGAAGATGCACGGCCCGTCCCCGGACTGGAACCGGGCCACCATCTCATCACGCCGCTTCTTCGGCGTGCCACCGTGCAGGTAGGCGACGTCGCGGCCGAAGCTCGCGGCCAGGTGCGGCACCAGCAGCTCGGCGAACTCGGTGAACTGGGTGAAGCACAGCACCCGGTCGCCCTCGGCCAGGATCTCTTCCAGGATCTCCTCGAGCCGGATCACCTTCCCCGACCTGCGCCCGACCGGCGAGCGGTCGTGCAACAGCTGCGCCGGGTGGTTGCACACCTGCTTGAGCTTGGCCATCGCGGCCAGCACGTTGCCGCGCCGCTCGATCCCCTCGGTGTTCTCGATCTTGTCCATCATGTCGGCGACGACGGCCTGATACAGCGAGGCCTGCTCGGTGGTGAGCTGACAGTACTGCTTGATCTCGATCTTCTCGGGCAGGTCGTCGATGATCGCCGGGTCGGTCTTGACCCGGCGCAGGATGTAGGGCCGGGTGACCGCGCGCAGCCGCTCGGCCGGCTCGGTCTGCCCGTGCCGTTCGATCGGGATCGCGTAACGGGTGCGGAACCGTTCGGAGGAACCCAGCAGGCCGGGGTTAAGAAAGTCCATGATCGACCACAGGTCGGCGAGCCGGTTCTCCATCGGCGTCCCAGTCAACGCCACCCGGTGCCCCGCCCGCAACCGCCGCACCGCCTTGGCCGCCCGCGACAGGGCGTTCTTCACCGCCTGCGCCTCATCCAGCACCACCCGGTTCCACTCGTAGCCGGCCAGCTCGTCGATGTCGCGGGTGGCCGTGGTATACGTGCTGACGACCAGGTCGGTTTGCTCGAGGAGTTCACCCAGCGCCTCGCTGTGCAGCCGCGCACCGCCGTGATGCGCATACACCCGCAGGCCGGGCGCGAACTTCGCCGCCTCCCGCTGCCAGTTGCCGACCAGCGACATCGGGCACAGCAGCAGCGTGGGGCCGGCGTCCGAATCCTGGTGCCGCTGAAGGGTTTCCACCGCCAGCAGCTGAACGGTCTTACCCAGGCCCATGTCGTCACCCAGGCAGCTCCCCAAGCCGAGCGAGGACAGGAACGCCAGCCACGACAGGCCGCGCTGCTGGTAGGGACGCAGCGTCGCAGTGAATCCGTCCGGCGGCTCCAGCGGCCGCAGCGACTGTGCGGCGGCCCCGCCGAGCAGGTCCCCGAGCCACCCGTCGGCGCGCACAGCAGTGACCTCGAGCGGGGTGTCGATGTCGTCTGGGTGGCTGGCGGCCAGCGCGAGGATATCGGCCACGGTCTTGCGGCCGGTCGGCTTGCGCTCCAAGAACTCCAGCCCGCGGCGCAGCTGCTCTGGATCCACCGCCACCCACTGGCCGCGCAGCCGGATCAACGGGGCCTTGGTCTCGGCAAGCGCCGCGATTTCGTCCTCGGTGAGCGTGTCATCGCCCACGGCCAGCTCCCAGCGGAACTCGACGAGCTGGTCGCGACCGAACTTGCCGGCCTTGCTCACCACTCCATCGACCGGGGTGTACGCGGACAGCGCCAGCCCCAGCTTGCGGCGCCGGTCCCACCAGGACGGCAGCAGCACGCCGAACCCGGCCTCGTCGAGCCCCGCCGCCGTGCCCGACAGGAACCGGTAGGCGCCGTCGGCGTCGAGCGTGAGCTCGGACGGGCGTGCGGTGCGCAGGGCCGGCGCGAGCTCCGGGAAGATCCGGCTGGCACGGCCCAGCTCGGTCAGCAGCAGCTCCTGCGGTCGGTCCAACCACCGGCGCAGACTGTCGTCGTTGTTCCACACTTGCTCGGCGGGTACCAGCAGGCTCGGGTCCTCCGTTGACGCCAACAGGAACTCCAGCCGCCACGACAAGCCCGCCGACGTCTCGCGGTCGTCGGTCTCGATCTCGGACAACCGGAACGTCGCCCGCGCCGGGCCGACCGTGCCGGTGCCGACGTCGTCCCACGGCCGCAACGCCTGGGCCAACGCATCGAGTTCATCGGGTTCCGCGTCGAACCGGCCGTCCGGACCGGTCAGCGCCGTCAACCAATCCTCCACGGCGGGCCGACGCGTGCGGCGCCCCCGGCGTGGGGGCACCAGGTCGATCGGCGGCAACGCCGCGCGCACGGCGGCATCGACCATTCCGTCCAACGCCGACACGACCAGCTCGTGCGGGTCGTGCCCGCCACGTTCGGCCCGGCACACCGGCGGCATCGCCGAGGTGAGTGAGGTCATCGCGACCACGTCGCGACCCTGCAACACGGGACGCCAGCACGCGATCACACGATGCGTGTCGCGCCGCAGCTGCGGCAGGACCCGGCCACGCTCGACCAACTCTCGCGCGAAAGCGGCCAGCTCGGCGAGATAGCCGACGGACGCGCCGTACCGGATGTCCGCGACGGGCTCGTCGATCGCTGCCAATGCGGCCCGGGCATCCAGTTGCACGACCGGAACCGTCCACGCCAACAACGTGGGGTCGGTTCGCGTGGCGGGGCGCGAGGTGACCCGGATCAGCTCCGGCGAGTCCAGCGGCGCCGACCGTAATGACGGCAACAGCAGCACGGAGGTACCGGGCTTGCCCGGATGTATCGCCGCGATCGTGTCGGCGGGCGCCGCGAATGGGTGTGGCCGCGTGGAACGCAACGCCTGACTCGGGCTTTTCACCGCCAGATCGGAGTCCTCCGCCCACAGCCGCAAACCGCCCGACGCGGACCAAAAGCCATGCAGGACCAGCATTCAGCTCCCTCTTTCGTGCTGCGCGCTGCCAGGCTAACCGGGGGACAGCGCCGCGCCACTCCGCCGCGCCGCCGATCTACCCGAGATCCTCAAGTTCGTCCTCGAAGCACCCGAACGGCGCTCCACCAGGCGTATAGCCGACGACGAACATCCGCCGATCGCCCACCCAAACCCAGTCGGGATCGTCGAACTGCCCCGCGTCGAGATTGTCGGCGGAGCGGCGAGCGCGTTTCGGAGTTCCCCTTCGCCTGTTGCGCCGCCGCGGCATGGGCCGATCGTATCGGGCGGCCCCTGCCGGATGGGCTGGCGACACGATGTCGAATTCCCGCGTGTTCGCGCCGCGCAACATTCTGTTGTCTGCGTTGTGATTGGGCAACGCAGCTCGCTGGCCGCGTCAGAAGGGCGGTCGTGGTTCGCCGTGGCAGGGCGGTGGCGTCGATCCGACTAGGCGGCTTACCGAGGTTGACGTTCGGCTTGTCGGGCTTGGTGGTTGTGGCGTCGGACCGTTGTGTATCGCGCCAGCCGCAAACGCTTTGAGGAGACGGTACCGGCGTCACATGCATTTGAGGTTGTTGATCAGTCGTTAATATGCCCCCTGCCGGCGGGTTCGGGTGGTTCCCGAGAGCCACGATCGGCTTGGCGGGCCGCGCGGGTTCGGCTATGCCGTTTGTGGCGGGTAATGCCGTCGTATGGAGGCTGGCTGGTGTGCGTCCTTGGCGGGAAAGCTGGCGGGGCGCGCCGACTGGTGCGGGATCGTTGCTGGCTGACCACATCGTCGGTGGTCCCGCATCGTTGGCGTGGCGGGTGGAGCGGGGTCATTCGCGCTACGATCCCCTACATGCCCGACACCCGCGGCCACCGTCTGAAGGTGCTCGCGGCGGGGTTGCATCAGGTGGGCGCCAAATGCGAGAAGCTGGGCGGTGAGCTGTCTGCTACGGCCGTGCCGTCGTTTGTGGCCGCCTCACCATGGCAGGCCAGCGCCGGCGCGCCGGCGCGGTGAACATCGCCACAGCTGCGGCGCGCAAAGACGTGGCCGCGATTGCGCAGCGTGTGAGCACGCGAGGCGCTGACTACAGCAAGGCGGGCACCGCCTACACCGCAACCGACGAGAAAAGCGGCGGGCGGTTCCGCGGGCTGGTGAGTTGATGCCCGGCCTGCCGATCCGCTCTCTCGTAAACGACGGACTGATGGCGGCGCGCCAGAACCCAGCGCGCCGACCTCGATCGAGGGGCCAAGCCAAGGCCGGTCGACAGAACCTGGAAGCGAGACCCGGCGCCGACACCCGACCCCGGTCGGACAGCTGACGACCTACGTGAGGCGATTAAGGACCTTCCCCAAGGCAGTCGCCCTAATTACCTTGAGGTCCGCACCCCGGAAGACTTACGTAAGTTGTGGGACTGGTCGTCAGCGAATGCACCGACATATACCCCCACCAAGCCGTACCGAGGAGGAGATGGGATCATGCGGCAGTTGCCCGACGGAACAATCGTCGGGTTAGGGCCGAGCGACGAATATGGGCCGACAATGGATGTCCAGTTCCCCAATGGCGATTACACGTCCCGGGCAGTGCTCATTTGCTTAATCCTTGCCTTTCGCGCACCAGTTTTCGTGGCGTACCGCCGCACCAACACAACGTCCGCAGCATCCAGATGCGTCGAGCATTCTCCCGATGGAATTCTCACCGGCACACCTGACCTTGCTGGTCGCAAACGGTCTTCGGGGTGGCTGAACCAGATACTCCTCGACGGCCTCGTTGACTCGGTAAATCTTGCGGGTGTACAGCGCCGCAACCGAAGCCTTCAACCTCACCGGCGCTCTGCTGCAACCCTCGGTGCGGTCGTTTTGGGCGCGCGGGGTTGGCTGGCCAAGAGGGACAGGCCGGTGGAGATACCTAAGCCGTGACCGGGCAAGGTGATGATCTAGCGGCCGAGCAGCGTCGGTTGACGGCGGTGTCCTCGATCCCGGCTGTGGTGGCCCGCCACGTCGATGACCTGGTTGAGCTTCGTGCCGAGGATCTGCCCAGGTGGTTGACGCAGTTGAGGATGCCGGCGGGGTGGCGCCTGGCGCGCTTGGAAGGCAGCCCCGTGCAGCCAGCGCGCGTCGCAGTGTGCGGGCAGCGGCCCGATGGCCGCTGGGATGGCTGCGAGACGATCAGCGTGTTCGGGTTCACCGGCGAACCGCCAGAGGAAGCCATGCGGGACAACGCCGATTGCACGTTGCGCGACCTTGACGCCGACGACATCACGACATCCATCCCGGCCGCATCGTTGATCCCTGGAGTCACGGCCGTACGGTGCAGCGGCTATTTCACCGCCGCGGGCCAGCGTGTCTGGGCTCAATACAGCACGTTCGTCGCTGGCTTCACCGTCTCCGGTGAAGGACGCCTGATTCAGCACAGTCTGTTCGTTGACGCGAGCTGCCGCGCGAGGCTAACCGACGACATCACCCAGCTCAGCAACAAGGGTTTCTCGCCGACTTAAGCGGGCGGTGAGACCATCACCTGAGTCTTACCTAACCACTTCAGGCGGTTCGGCACAGGCATGGAAGGTTGGTTACAAGTCGTTAATCTGCCCCATAGGGCTCGCCCGGTCGGGCGACGGGCTGATGTAGGTGACCGTGACGGCGCGGGCACATCGGGCACAAATCCTATAGGTCTCGGCAGGGTCGTTGGTCGACTTCCGGCGGCCGCTCGCGGATTGGTGGATTTGGTGTGGGCGGGGGTGGGGGAGTGCCGTTATGATCGGCTGATATTGGCTCGTGCCTGTGGTGCGCGGGCGGGTTTGTGGAGGTTGGGGTCGTGGTGTTTGGCATGGTGCCGGCGGTGGTGGGGGCCTCGGCGGCGGTGGAGTCGGGGTTGGCGGCGGAGTTGGGTGCGGGGGCGGCGGGGGTGGCGCCGGGGTTGTTGGGTGTCGTGGCGATGGGCGCGGATGCGGATTCGGTGTGGTTTGCC
>DASPOT010000069.1:0-10922 GCA_035625875.1 Mycobacterium sp.
CCCAACACCTTCGCCCTGAACCCGACCTCACATGCAGCCGCGGCGCTCGATGCACCGGTGTTCCCACCAATTGCGCCGCCCACAGACCCACGCCGGCGCTGAATCCCCCGGCGACCAATAGCCCGATGGTGGCGACGAACGGGGCGGCGAGTCCGTCCAGGCTCGGTGCAAACCCGGCAGGAGTCCCTGTCGCGGCGGCCACGGAGTCGCGGCGCTGTGGCCGCAGCAGCCACCAAAATGCCCGCAGGGTCGCTGCCACCGCGCGCCCCCAACCATGCATGCACCGCGCGGTGAACAGGAAAAACGCTACAAGTAGAAGGATTTCGGCCGACAGCAGCCCGTTGATCGCATCCCGCAGCCCCGGCATCGGGGTCGGTGGGGGCGGGAAGCCACCGGCGTGGGCCGGCTTGGTGAATGCCACCGCAGCCAGCGTCGCGACGAGCACAGCGACGGTGACCCATTGCATCCACCACATCGGTTTGGTCAGCCGATCCGCACTCTTGCCACCGCGGCCGGTCAGCCGTGTCCACGTCGTTGCTGCGACGGTCAGCCCAACGATCCCAATCTGTCCCCACAGCAGTGCCAGACAGGTGGTGCGCAACCCGGAGTGCCCCAGGTACTGGATGGGCGGCGTGAGCGTGAGCGCGCCGAGCCCCGATGTCCATGCCATGACGTGGCAGGAGCGCAGCCGTTTGACGGAATCATCGGGGTTCCAAAAGCTCGGTTCTGCCAGCGGTACTCGATCACTGGTCACGGCCGGGTCCGGTGGAGCGCTGTTGCGCAGCTCGTCGGCGTGGGCACTCCGGCAGACCGGAGGGTGTGCCACGTCGACCCCGCAGGGCAGCTGCTCGAAAAACCGGCGGATCACGCTAATCTGCCCGGCCCCGATCTCACCCGCCCGTTGCCCGGCGGCAGTTGCCGGCAACCGCGGCGGCAGCGGTTCGCCGGCGAGCGCGCGCCGCTCCCCCAAATCGTGGGCCTCGTTGATGCGGCGGGTGGCCTCACCGCGGGTGATGCGCAGCCGATTCGCCAAAGCGTGCGCCAGACTGCCGCCCGACTCCACCGGCGCCGCCTGCTGGCGCAGCTGATTGATCAACTCGTGTTCGGCGACCGGCAGCAGGCGTCGCACCCGCTCCAGCCGCTCTAGCAACCGCAACCGCTCCGGGGTGGTCAGCGCCTCAAAGCCCAGCGCGGTGACCGTCTCGACGTCGGCGTCGAGGGCGTCAAAGGCCGCAACCACCGACTCCCGATCACAGATCGCGCTGGAACCCATACCGCGAAACTAGCCGAGCCCACCGAAAAAACGCCAGCCAGACACCACTGAAACCACAGTGACACAAGTGATTTCACGAAGCCCTACGAGCATGGCAACTTCCCACCGTCCCAACGACACCCCTGGGCAGAGGCCCCGAGTGCACGTATCGCGTCGCCCGAAGAAGAGCCGAGCGCTAAGCGCGACGATGTCGCCGACAACGAATCTCGGTCCGCAGATTATGCTCTGTGCTAAGGACCCTACATCGGGGTGACGTAAGCCGAGCTGATTCCGCCGTCGACCAGGAATGTCGAGGCGGTGATGAACGACGCGTCGTCGCTGGCCAAAAACGCAACAGCAGCGGCGATCTCCTCCGGCTCGGCGAAACGGCCCAGCGGCACATGCACCAGCCGGCGCGCGGCCCGGTCGGGATCCTTCGCGAAAAGCTCTTGCAGCAGCGGAGTGTTCACCGGGCCCGGGCATAGCGCGTTCACCCTGATCCCCTGCCGGGCGAACTGCACCCCGAGCTCCCGCGACATGGCCAGCACCCCGCCCTTGGATGCGGTGTAGGAGATCTGCGACGTCGCCGACCCCATCACCGCGACGAATGAGGCCGTGTTGATGATCGAGCCCTTCCGTGCGGGCACCATGTGCCGCAACGCCGCCCGGCAGCACAGGTACACCGATTTCAGGTTGATGTCTTGCACCTGCTGCCACGCCGGCAGTTCGGTGCGTTCGATCACATCGTCTTCCGCCGGCGAGATACCGGCGTTGTTGAACGCGATGTCGACCGACCCGTAGGTCGTGGCCGCGGTGTCGAACAGCGCGTTGACCGCGACCTCGTCGGAAACATCCACGGGCACAAATAAACCGGATAGCTCGCCAGCCGCGTCTTTACCCGATGCGGGTTCGATATCGGCGATGACGATCGTCGCGCCTTCGGCATGCATCCGGCGGGCCGCCGCCAGCCCGATGCCGCTGGCCCCCCCGGTGACGACGGCGACCCTGCCCGCGAGTCGCTGGGTGAGATCTACCCGGGGCATCAAGGCCCGTCTCCGACCGCGATGAAGACGTTTTTGGTCTCGGTGAAATGCAGTGGCGCGTCCGGCCCAAGTTCACGGCCCAAACCCGAATGCTTGAAGCCGCCGAACGGAGTGTGGTAGCGCACCGACGAGTGCGAGTTCACCGACAGGTTGCCTGCGTCGACCGCCCGTGACACCCGCAGCGCCCGCGACAAATTGTCCGTCCAGATCGACCCGGAGAGGCCATATAAGGTGTCATTGGCCAGCGCGATGGCGTCGGCCTCGTCGTCGAATGCCAGCACGGTGACCACTGGGCCGAAGATCTCCTCGGTGACCGTGCGGTCGGTGCGCGTCGGAGTCAGAACCGTTGGCGGAAACCAAAACCCCGGCCCGGACGGGGCCGAGCCGCGGAACACGACCGGAGCGTCGTCGGGCACGTAGGAGGCCACCTTGTCCCGGTGCGCGCCGGACACCAGCGGGCCCATCTCGGTGTCACGGGATGCCGGATCACCGACGACGACGCCCTTCACGGCGGGCTCGAGCAGCTCCATGAAGCGGTCATAGATGCTGCGCTGCACCAGGATCCGGCTACGCGCACAGCAATCCTGCCCGGCGTTGTCGAACACCCCGTAGGGCGCGCTCGCCGCCGCGCGTTCCAGGTCGCAGTCGTCGAAGATGATGTTGGCGCTTTTGCCGCCCAGCTCCAGGGTCACCCGTTTCACCTGAGCCGCCGCGCCCGCCATCACCCGCTTACCGACTTCGGTTGACCCGGTGAACACGATCTTGCGGACATCCGGGTGGGTGATGAAGCGGTCCCCGACCACCGAGCCCTTGCCCGGCAGCACCTGCAGCAGGTCTGCCGGCAGCCCGGCCCCGATTGCCAGCTCACCGAGGCGGATCGTGGTCAGCGGCGTCCACTCGGCGGGTTTGACCAGCACAGCGTTACCTGCGGCCAGGGCCGGCGCGATGCCCCAAGATGCGATCACCATCGGGAAATTCCACGGGGTGATGACGCCGACCACGCCCAGCGGTTCGTTGAACGTGACGTCGAGCCCCCCGGCGACCGGAATCTGGTTGCCGGACAGGCGTTCCGGGCTGGCCGCGTAGAAGTGCAGCACGTCGCGGACATGGCCGGCTTCCCACTCGGCCGACGAGATGGGGTGTCCGGCGTTGGCGACTTCGAGGGCGGCCAGCTCGTCGACGTGGGCGTCGACGGCGGCCGCGAATGCCCGCAATCCGGCCGACCTCTGCGCCGGCGTCAACCGCGCCCACCGCCGCTGGGCCGCCAGCGCGCGTCGCACCGCGTCGTCGACGGCGGCGGCGTCGGGTTGCTCGACGCAGCGCAGCACCTCCTCGGTGGCGGGGTTGATCAGCTCGGCTGTGCTCACTGGTGCCGCTCCTCGATCCCGGCCGCGCCGGCATCTTCGTCGCCGTCACAGCTCACTGGTGCCGCTCCTCGATCCCGGCCGCGCCGGCATCTTCGTCGCCGTCACAGCTCATGTGACTACTCGCCCGCCCGCATACGATCGCGCGGCGTCCACGATTGCCGCGAACAGCCGCAGGTCTTCCAGCGACTCCTCCGGATGCCACTGCACCGCGAGCACGAACCTGTCCCCGGGCAGCTCGAGCGCCTCGATCACCCCGTCGGCGTCCCACGCGCCAACCACCAGGCCCTCGCCGAGTTGGTCGATGGCTTGGTGGTGGTAGCACTGCACGTCGCAGGATTCCCCGATCAGCCCCGCCAGCCGGGTGCCCGCCACGGTGCGCACCGGCAACGTGGAGAACACCGCGTTGCCGGCCTGATGCCCCGTGTGCCCGATGACGTCGGGCAAATGCTGGTGCAGTGTTCCGCCGAGCGCGACGTTGAGCACCTGGGCGCCGCGGCAGATACCGAGCACCGGCAGCCCGCGGTGCAGGGCGTCGTCCAGCAACGTGAACTCCCAGGCATCGCGGTCTTGGCGGGGCTCGTCGGTGGCCGGGTGTGGCCGTTGGCCGTAGACGGCGGGGTCGACGTCCTTACCCCCGGTGATCACCAGACCGTCCAGACCGTCGAGCACCCGCTCGGCGATGTCGGGATCCACCGGCTGCGGCGGCAGCAGCACCGCGATGCCGCCGGCCAGGGTGACACCTCGGAGGTACGCTGCGGGAAGGAAACCGGCCGGCAGGTCCCAGATCCCGGTCTGCGCCTGCTCCAGATAGGTGGTCATGCCCACCACCGGTCTGATGTCCGAACTAGTTCGATTGCCCCGCTCCTCATCGGGCCGCTCACGGCCCGCATTGTCGCCGGGGCTAGAGACGCTCAAATCCGCGCATCCTCTCCCAATCGGTGACCGCGGCGTTGAACGCCGCCACCTCGACGCGGGCGTTGTTCAGGTAGTGGGCGACGACGTCGTCGCTGAAAGCCTCCCGTGCGAGTGCTGATCCCTCGAACAGCGTGGCAGCCTCGGCCAGCGTGGCGGGTAGCCGTTCGGCGTCACTGTCGTAGGCGTTCCCCTCACAGGGATCGGGTGGTTCCAGTGCCCTCTCGATACCGTACAGCCCGCCCGCGATCAGGGCCGCCACTGCGAGGTAGGGGTTGACGTCGCCGCCGGGCACCCGGCACTCCATCCGGATGTTGTGGCCGTGGCCGACGACGCGCACCGCGCAGGTTCGGTTGTCCAATCCCCAGGCGATCGCCGTGGGCGCGAAGCTGCGGTCGGCAAACCGCTTGTAGGAGTTGACGTTCGGCGCGAAAAACAGCGTGAGCTCCCGCACGGTGGCCAACACGCCGGCGACGAAACGGCGGAACATAGCCGACATGGCGTGTGGCTGGCCGAGGTCGGCGAACACCGCAGAGCCGTCCGCTCCGTGCAGCGACAGGTGAATGTGGCAGCTGTTGCCTTCGCGCTCATCGTATTTCGCCATGAACGTCAGGCTCTTGCCGTGCTGGTCCGCGATTTCCTTGGCGCCGTTCTTGTAGATGACGTGGTTATCGCAGGTGACCAGCGCGTCGTCATACCGGAACACGATCTCCTGCTGGCCCGCATTGCATTCGCCCTTGACCGCCTGCCAGCGCAGACCCGCGCCGGCCATCCCCAGCCGCAAGTCGCGAAGCAGCGGCTCCATCCGGGTCGACGCCAGTATCGAGTAGTCAATGTTGTAGTCGCTGGCCGGGGTCAGCCCGCGGTAGCCGCTGGCCCACGCCTCGCGATAGGTCTGGTCGAACACGATGAACTCCAGCTCGGTGGCGACATCGGCGAGCAGTCCCTGCTGGCTTAGCCGGTCGAGTTGGCGGCGCAGGATGGCGCGCGGCGACGCGGCAACCGGGCTGCCGTCTCCCCAACCCAGATCGGCGATCACCAGCGCCGTGCCGGACAGCCAGGGAATGAGCCGAAGCGTGGTGAGGTCCGGCGTCATCACCATGTCGCCGTACCCGGTGTCCCAACCGGACATCGCATAGCCGGCCACGGTGTTCATGTCGACGTCGACGGCGAGCAGGTAGCCGCAACACTCGGCGCCGCGGGCGGCCACCTCGTCGACGAAGTGCCGGCCCGACACCCGCTTGCCGGCGAGCCGGCCCTGCATATCGGTGAACGCCACGATGACGGTGTCGACATCGCCGGCCGCAACCAGCTGCTCCAGCTCAGCCCGCGACAACACCGGAGAGCCGAGATTGGTGGGTGTCACGTGTGCCCCTAACCAGGCCCGTATCGGCGACTGTCACCAGGTGTGGGTGCGCAGCACGATCTCGGCGGCCAGTTGCGCGGTCGACTGCTGCGCGTTGCGGCGCCCAAGGAGGTCCACCACCCGGTAATCGGCGAGGACGAACCGCTGGCTGGCGCGGGCCACCGCCCGCGCGGCCGGGGTGCTGACCAGCGCGGTGGTGTTGATCTCCACCGGCGGGCAGTGCTCGTCACGGACCACGCCCGCCAGATCGGCCACCCGGGGATGCCCGCGGTCGATAGCCACCAGGCCGGTGAACCGGTCCAGCCTGGTCGCCGCGAGTTCCCAGGCGAGGTCAGCGCCGATGCGATCGCCGACCAATACCGCCCACCGGATGCCCAGCGCGTCGAGAATGCCGACCACCGACTTGGGGGTCAGGCGAGGGTCGGGGCCGATAACGACCGTCCGCAGCGTTGCGGTGTGCAGGCGCTCACACACCGCGTCGTATGCGGCGATCACGCGCTGCGCGGCGCCGAGCATCGCAACGACGGAGCCCTTCTCCGGCCCGGTCACGCTGACTGGTATGGGAAACCCGTCGAGGGTGGTCATCATCGTCGAGGGCACTTCCGCAAAGTTACCGCCAGTCGGCCTGCGTGGGACCCGTTTTGTCCGGTCTCTCAGGCCACTATCAGCTGCCGTGCGGTCGGCCGCTGACCAGGTGTCCAGAAGTTAATGTCTTCGTAACGCCTTGAAACCCTGCGGAATCGCGCGGTTCGCTGGCCTAACTGCGGAGTCCGGCGATGATGGCCGGGCGTGGCGGCGGCCCATCCTCCAGCAACGCGACGACGGCATCGATGTCAAGGTGGGCGGCCAGCAGGTCTGCCATCAGGTCCAACTGGGCGTCGCGGCGCGCGGCAACGTCGACGTCATCGGCCGCGACGAAACCGTCCCGGCCCGCTGCGCCCGCGGTATCGACCAACCATTGTCGACGGAAGGCGTCGTTGTCGAAGACGCCGTGCCAATGGGTCCCGAACACGCCGGCGCGTCGATAACCCTGCGGGGATCCGTCCGCACCGAACCATTCGGCCTCGGCGCAGCGGACCAGCCGGCCGTGGTGGATCTCGTAGCCGGCCAGCGGGGTAAGCCAACGCCGCAGCACCTTCTCGGGACCGAACACGATATCGGCGTCTAGCAATCCCAACCCGTCGACCCGACCGGATCGGGTTTCGACCGGGTCGTCGACGGACCGGCACAGCATCTGAAAGCCACCACAGATGCCCAGCACGACGCCGCCTGATTCAGCGTGCATCACGACGGCCTGAGCCAGCCCCCGCTCACGCAGCCATCTCAGGTCCGCGACAGTGGCCTTGCTGCCCGGCAGCACGATCACATCGACGTCGGCCAGGTCGGCGGGATCGGCGACCCAGCGCACCAGGACCCCGGGTTCGCAAGCCAGCGCCTCGAGGTCGGTGGAGTTGGAGATCCGCGGCAGCCGCAGCGCGGCGACCCGCAGCCAGTGGCGGCCGCGCGGCGGTCGTGGTGTGCCCAACACGCGGTTGGCCAGCACCGACACCGAGTCCTCGGCGTCGAGCCAGAGCTCCTCGGCATACGGCAGCACCCCGTAGGTGGGACGGCCGGTCAACTCGGCCAGTTGCTGCAGCCCGGGCTCCAGCAGTGCGGGGTCGCCGCGGAACTTGTTGACGATGAATCCCGCGACCAGCGCCTGGTCGTCGGGTTCGAGCACCGCGACCGTCCCGAACAGATGAGCCAACAGGCCGCCGCGGTCGATGTCGCCCACCAGGACGACCGGCAGGTTAGCAGCCCGGGCGAGTCCCATGTTGGCCAGATCGCTGGCCCGCAGGTTGATCTCGGCTGGTGAACCGGCGCCCTCGCAGATCACTGCGTCGAATTCGGCGCGTAGGCAGGATAATTCGTCGGTGACGACGGCGGCCAGCCGGTCCCGATGCGCCAGGTAGCCGGCCGCCGTGACCGAGTCGGCGACCTGTCCGCGGATCACCAGCTGCGACGACCGGTCGCTGCCCGGCTTGAGCAGAATCGGGTTGAACCTGATGCTGGGCGCCAGCCCCGCCGCGCGGGCCTGCATTGCCTGTGCTCGGCCGATTTCGCCGCCCTCGACGGTGACCTCGGAGTTGTTGGACATGTTCTGCGCTTTGAACGGCGCGACCCGGACGCCTTTGCGGGCCAGCAACCGACACAGACCCGCGGCCACCATGGATTTCCCGGCCTCGGAGCTGGTGCCCGCCACCAGCAGCGCCCCGCTCACTTTTGTGTGCCGAGCAGACGCGGACTCGCATGTCTGCGGCCGTGATCGTGCCAGTTCGCGTCTGCTCGCGGTCGAAACGTCATGGCAGGGTGAGGATTTCGGCGCCGGTGTCGGTGACCAGCAGCGTGTGCTCGAACTGCGCGGTCCACTTGCGGTCCTTAGTGACCACCGTCCAGCCGTCGTCCCAGATTTCGTAGTCCAGCGCGCCGAGGTTGATCATCGGCTCGATGGTGAACGTCATGCCCGGCTCCAGCACGGTCTCCACGGCAGGCTGGTCGTAATGCAGCACGACCAGGCCGTTGTGGAACGTGGTGCCGATGCCGTGGCCGGTGAAGTCGCGAACCACGTTGTACCCGAACCGGTTTGCGTATGACTCGATGACGCGGCCGATAACCGACAACGCGCGCCCGGGCTTGACGGCGTTGATCGCGCGCATCATCGCCTCCTTGGTGCGCTCGACCAGCAGCCGGTGCTCCTCGGAGACGTCGCCGGCAAGGAACGTCGCGTTGGTGTCTCCGTGCACCCCGTGGATGTAGGCGGTGACGTCGATGTTGACGATGTCGCCGTCCTCGATCACCGTCGAGTCCGGGATGCCGTGGCAAATCACCTCGTTCAGCGACGTGCAGCAAGACTTCGGAAAGCCCTTATAGCCCAGCGTCGACGGATAGGCACCGTGGTCCACCATGCAGGCGTGCGCGATCCGGTCCAGCTCGTCGGTCGTCACCCCAGGCGCGACCGCCTTACCCGCCTCGGCCAGCGCACCGGCCGCGATCCGGCCGGCGATGCGCATCTTCTCGATCACCTCCGGTGTCTGCACCCACGGCTCGTGGCCCTCGTTGGCCGCTGGCTTGCCGACGTATTCCGGATGCGGGATCGATTTGGGCACCGGCAGTGTCGGGGACAGCACGCCGGGTGAAAGCGCGGTGCGAACAGGCATGACGCCAGCTTAATCAAGCCGTGCCCGGCGACGATGCGGGGCGCGCGCCGGCCCGAGGAGGAGCCGCGCAATGAGACCTAGCGGCGCCGGTTGAACCAGGACCCGCGCGGTCCTTTGACATGCACCGAGCCACACACCACGCGACCCGTCAGCACCACGTGCGGTGTGCCTTCGGCCGGGGCGCTATTCCGGTGGTCGCGGGCGCTGCCCACATAGACTTCGACATCGTCGATCGAGGCGCTGGCGCCCTCCGGCAAACGGATTTCCACCGAGCCGAACTTCATGTCGAGCTCGATGACCACCACCGGTCCCGCGAACCGGGCCTTGATGAGGTCGAGCTCGACCGAGCCCAGCCGGCGCACCAGCGACAGCCGGGTCGGCACGGTCCATTCGCCGTGGCGCTTGAGCGAGCCGACCCAGCCGCGCAGTTCCACCCGGTCGGCGGCGGAAGTGACGATGGCCCCTGGCCCGGGCAGATCACCGACGAGGCTGTCCAGCTCGCTGCGAGTCCGGGCGCACGACACCCGTGTCGAGCGGTCCTCGAACTCGTCGATATCGATCAAGCCCAGCGCGACCGCGTTATGCAGTCGACGCAGAGTGCCGTTGCGGTCGGCATCCGAGACCCGCAATTCCGTCAATTCGTCAGGCCGCGTCATAGCTGTACCAATGTACCGCCGCCGAGTGTGCGGCTTCCTGCGAAAGTCCGCG
The DNA here is from genome assembly GCA_035625875.1 of Mycobacterium sp. GTDB lineage: Bacteria > Actinomycetota > Actinomycetes > Mycobacteriales > Mycobacteriaceae > Mycobacterium. The sequence continues at coordinate 9,846 of DASPOT010000069.1, forward strand.
GCGGCGCGTTCACACGCCACACACTCGGTAAGCCAATCTATGCACATGAGTAGTCGAGTTCAGGTGATCCTCTCCGACGAGGAGCGCGAAGCCTTCCGCCAGCAGGGTTGCGCCCCGTGCAGTGGTGTAAATGATGCGGCGATTTGCCTGAGTCTCTGCGGGTTTCCACTATGCCGTGATGGCGGTCGGGACGGCAATGGATTGGTCGTCGGAATCTGGCGTGGGCGCGTCGTTGTGGTACGCGTGCAGCGTGTCGCTGGTTACGTCGGTTGAACGCGCACCACCAGACGTGGCGTGCCGATCCTGAACGTCATACAGGAATGCAGAATACGAGGCAGAATCGAGCGGTGAAGCCAGCCGGTGTGCACCATGTCGCCATCTGCGTCGCCGACGCGCAGAAGGGTCTCGCCTTCTATCGCGACGTGCTCGGCATGACGCAGCTGCCCCGCCCCGATCTCGGCCGGGGGTACTGGCTCGACGCCGGCGGCCAGCAGGTGCACCTGATGGAGTCCGACACCCAGCCGCTCGGTGCGAACCACTTCGCGATCCGAGTCGACGACATCGATGCCGCCATCACCGACCTGCAGGAGCAGGGCGTCGAGGTGCACCGGATCCCGTTCATCCCCGGCGCCGGGCACCAGGCCTTCCTGCACGATCCGTTCGGCAACTTGCTCGAGCTGAACCAGCCGGAATAGCTTGCGCACACCGGCGGAGCGCTCCGCCGACAGCTTCAGGACTTTTGGGCTCAACACCGCCCCGGAACCAGTCAGGACCCCCGCCACCTCGGGTGACCGTTTTATACGGCTCGCGCATAACACCGCGGGAAGCTCAGGCCGTGGTTCGGTTGCGGCGCCCGCGCGCGGGGGTGACCTCTGGGCGTCGGGGCAGCGGCCGCAGACGGTGGTCGGGGGTGAAGATGCGGCGTACGAGTCCGAACGCGACGACGACGGTGGTGGTCGCGGTCGAGCCGAGGACGAGAAACATGACCACGGCCTGCACGAGAACGGCCTGAAGCGGTGGCACGCCGGCGAGGATGAGTCCGGTCATCGCGCCGGGCAGGAAGACCAGCCCGGTGGC
>DASPOT010000070.1:0-12571 GCA_035625875.1 Mycobacterium sp.
AATCACCGACCAAGCACCGACCAGAAGAAGCCAAGACCAGCAGGTAAATACCTGCAAACCATCGCTCACCTGCGAAAACCCGAGTGCCCCCGGCAGGAGTGCCCCCGGCCGGAATCGAACCGGCGACCTAGGGATTAGAAGGCCCTTGCTCTATCCAACTGAGCTACGGAGGCAATGTGCAGGTCAGTCTATCCAACGGTGACCACGACCCAGGTTCGGCCGCGGAACGCCGGAAGAAACGCATTGACGGTGACCGCAATTCGACTATTGTGTGACGGCGCCACCAACGCGGGTTAGGGCACGGTCACAGTTAGCTGCGGGCTCTGTGCGGACAACGAGGTCCGTGCCAGATGTCAAGGAGCGGCATCGCCATGGGCATAGCCACGAACGTGACAACCCGGTACTCACGAACGGGTGTTCAGGCGCTGCGGCAGGGACTGCATCTGGCGGCCGACCCGATAGCCATGTATCGCGCCAGTGCGCTGCTGTTGCGCGCCTTGCCGTCCGTGGTGGGCTCGTTCGCGGGGTGGCTCTCCGCGGAGTTTCCCCCGCATGTGCTGACTGGGCACGTGTTGTCCCGGGTGGCCCCGCCGTCGGTGGGTCGGGTTGCGACAAGTTGGGCGGCACAGCGGGCGGACCAGATCCTCACCGCGGCGCTCGAGGAAGCCCTCGGGGCAACGTACCGCGACATGGTATGCCATCCGATCAGCGATCAGCCTGGGTGTGCGCGCCGGGATGGCCTCTTGCACATGGCGGGGCACCGCCGCTACGTGGCGCAGAGCTCGGATATCGCCTACGGTCCGGGTGGTCGCGACAACCTGCTGGACATATGGCGGCATCCCGACCGGCCGCACGGATGTCGGGCGCCGGTGCTGGTGGAGGTCCCCGGTGGGGCGTGGGCCGTCAACGACAAACGCGGTCAGGCGTATCCGCTGATGAGCCGGATGGTCGAACTCGGCTGGATCTGCGTGTCGATCGATTACCGCAAGAGCCCGCGCCACGCGTGGCCGGCGCACATCATCGACGTGAAGAGGGCGATCGCCTGGGTCCGCGACAACATCGCCGACTACGGCGGTGACCCTGGATTCATCGCGATCACCGGTGGTTCTGCGGGCGCGCACCTGGCTTCGTTGGCCGCGCTCACCGCAAATGATGCCCGGCTTCAGCCCGGTTTCGAAGAGGTCGACACCACCATCCAGGCGGCGGCACCATATTACGGTGTCTACGACTTCACGAAAGTCGAGAAAATGCATGAAATGATGCTGCCGTTTCTGGAGCATTTCGTTATGCAAACCCGTTACGCCGACGACCCCGAGTTGTTCGAGTTGGCGTCGCCGATTTCGCACGCCCACAGCGGGGCTCCGCCGTTTTTCGTGCTGCACGGCGAGAACGATTCGTTGATCCCCAGCGCGCAGGCCCAGGACTTTTGCGTCACGCTTCGACAGGCTGAAGCTTCGACGGTGGGCTACGCCGAGCTCGCCAACGCGCACCACGCTTTTGATATGGTCGCCACCGTCCGGTCACGCCTGGTCGCCGATGCCGTCGCGGACTTCCTCGGTGTCATCTATGGACGGTATGTTCGCGCGCGGACGGGTTCGTTGCCGATGCAGGCTTCGCCGGCCAGCTGAACTGCGAGTCGCCGAATTTCCAATTCTGCTTAATGCCACGGTATTTCGTGAGCTAGCTATTTGGTGTTCCGTCCGTGGGCTGGATCCTCAAAATTAGCTCCCGTCCTCGCGTCAACCGGGCTAGCGTGGTGTTGGCACGGGGATGGACGCGTGTCTGCAACGGGAGGGCTGAGTGGCAATGACAGGGTGGGAGGCTCGGGCAACCGGGCCCAGGCGGGGTCGCGACGATGGATGAGTCCGTCGACGCCGCCGGATTGCCCACCGAGCTGGGAGCGGTCGACTATCTGCTGCATCGGGGTGAAGCCAACCCGCGGACCCGCTCGGGGATCATGGGGGTGGAAGTCCTCGACATTACGCCGGACTGGGACCGCTTCCGCGCCCGCTTCGAAAACGCCTCCCGACGAGTGCTGCGGCTGCGGCAGAAGGTTGTGGTGCCAACACTGCCGACGGCTGCACCGCGCTGGGTGGTCGATCCCGACTTCAACTTGGATTTCCACGCGCGGCGGATACGCGTCCCACAACCCGGCACGCTGCGCGAAGTGTTCGATCTGGCCGAGGTGATGCTGCAGTCACCGCTGGACATATCGCGACCGCTGTGGACGGCCACCCTGGTCGAGGGCCTGGCCGATGGGAAGGCGGCGACGCTCTTGCACATCAGCCACGCGGTCACCGACGGGGTCGGCAGTGTCGAGATGTTCGCGCAGATCTACGACCTGGAGCGCGAGCCACCGCCCCAGCCGACACCTCCGCAGCCGATTCCGCAGGATCTGTCCGCCAACGACTTGATGCGGGAAGGCATTAACCGCCTGCCTGGCGCGCTGGTCAGCGGTGTCCGCGGCGCCCTGTCGGGCGCGGTGTCGGTGGTCCGTGACCCTGTGTCGGCGGTGGCGGGGGTTGTCGGCTACGCCCGCTCAGGGGTGCGGGTGATGAGCAGGGCCGCCGAGCCGTCGCCGTTGCTGCGCCGACGCAGCCTGGCTACCCGCAGCGAAGCGCTCGACATCGGGCTCTCCGACCTGCACAAGGCCGCGAAAGCCGGCGGCGGCTCGATCAACGACGCCTACCTGGCGGGTCTGTGCGGCGCGTTGGGGCGCTACCACGAGGCCCTGGGCGTGCCGATCAGCACGCTGCCGATGGCGGTGCCCGTGAACCTGCGCGCCGAAGCCGACCCGGCCGGCGGCAACCGGTTCACCGGCGTCAATCTGGCGGCGCCGGTCGGTACGGCCGACCCGGTGGAGCGTATGAGAAAAATCCGCGCGCAAATCACCCAGCGCCGTGAAGAGCCCGCTATGGACATAATCGGTTCCATCGCCCCGGTGCTGAGTGTTTTGCCGACGCCCATGCTGGAGACCATCACCGGCGCGGTAGTAGCATCCGATGTGCAGGCCAGCAATGTGCCCGTCTACCCGGGCGACACTTACATCGCCGGCGCGAAAATACTGCGGCAGTACGGTCTTGGCCCATTACCCGGGGTGGCGATGATGGTCGTGCTGATATCCAGAAGCGGGTTCTGCACGATCACCGTGCGCTATGACCGGGCAGCCGTCAGGCACGAGTCATTGTTCGCCCAGTGCCTGCTGGAGGGTTTCGACGAGATCCTCGCGCTGGCCGGTGAACCGGCCCACGCGGTGCCGGCGTCATTCGCTGTTGAGCCGTCCAGTTCAACGTCGCGATCGGCGTCAGGCTCATGACCGCTGCGGAACGCACGTCGCCGCGGGATCTTCGGCTGCCCGGCTCGGTCGCCGAGATCCTCGCCAGCCCGCCCGGACCGAGGATCGGTGCGTTCTTCGACCTGGACGGAACCTTGGTCGCGGGGTTCACCGCCGTGATCCTCACCCAAGAGCGCTTCCGGCGCCGCGACATAGGCCTGGGCGAGCTGATCGGCATGATTCAAGCCGGCCTGAACCATCAACTTGGGCGTATCGAGTTCGAAGAACTCATCATCAAGGCGTCCTCGGCGCTGCGCGGGCGCTCGTTGAGCGATCTGGAGGAGATCGGCGAGCGGCTTTTCGCCCAGAAGATCGAGTCCCGGATCTACCCGGAAATGCGTGAGCTGGTGCGCGCCCACCTTGCCCGCGACCACACCGTGGTGCTCAGTTCGTCGGCGCTGACCATCCAGGTCGAGCCGGTGGCCCGCTTCCTCGGGATCCCCAACACCCTCACCAACAGGTTCGAGACCGACGAGGATGGGATGCTAACCGGAGGCGTCGTCAAGCCGATCCTGTGGGGGCAGGGCAAGGCGGCGGCGGTGCAACGGTTCGCGGCCGAGCGCGACATCGACCTGAAGGACAGCTACTTCTACGCCGACGGTGACGAGGACGTCGCCCTGATGTACCTGGTCGGCAATCCACGCCCGACCAACCCGGAAGGCAAGATGGCGGCCGTCGCTCGCCGGCGCGGCTGGCCGATCCTGAGGTTCACCAGCCGCGGAGGCATGGGTATTGGCACGCAGTTGCGCACACTTGCCGGCATCGGGTCGATGTTCCCCGTCGCGGCCGGTGCGGTCGGGCTCGGCCTACTGACCCGCAATCGGCGCCGTGGCGTGAACTTCTTCATCTCCACCTGGTCACAGCTGCTGCTGGCTGCCAACGGCGTGCGTCTGAATGTCGTTGGCGAGGAGAATCTGACCGCGCAACGCCCGGCGGTGTTTATCTTCAACCACCGCAACCAAGTTGACCCGATCATCGTCGGTGCGTTGGTGCGTGACAACTGGACTGGCGTCGGCAAGAAGGAACTGAAAAGCGACCCGATCGTCGGCACCCTGGGTAAGTTGCTGGACGCTGTGTTCATCGACCGAGATGATCCGATCGCCGCCGTGGAGACGCTGCGCCAGGTCGAAGAGCGGGCGAAAAACGGGCTATCGATCGTGATCGCCCCGGAGGGCACCCGGGTGGATACCACAGCGGTCGGGCCGTTCAAGAAGGGGCCGTTCCGCATCGCAATGGCGGTGGGTATCCCGATCGTCGCGATCGTGATCCGCAACGCGGAGATCATCGCCGCTCGAAACTCCACCACGATGAACCCCGGCACGGTGGATGTGGCTGTGTTTCCGCCGATCCCGGTCGACGACTGGACACTTGACGAGCTGCCGGATCGCATCGCCGAGGTGCGCCAACTGTATCTGGACACCCTGGCCAACTGGCCGGTCGACGGATTCCCCGAGGTAAGCTCCTACACCGCGTCAAAGAAGACCGCTGCGAAGAAAGCCAGCGCACGGGTCGGCAGGGTGCAGGCGAAGAAGGCGCAGCCGAAGGCCCCCGCCAAGAAGACGGCCAGGGCGAACCCGAAGTCAACCACTGCGGCGAAACGGGTCAACCTAGGCGATGCCGGGTCACCCCGGCCGAAGGGACGACCGTGACGAAACCGGCCGCCGATACCGGCACATTCATCACAAGCGACGACACCTTGGTGTTGACGTCGGTGTCGTCATCCGTCGAAGCGGAACTGCTTACCGAATGGCTGGACGGGCAGCGTGGCCGGCACCCGGAGACCGAGATCGACGTGTTGCGGCTGCCGCCCCGCAATTCGCCACCGGCGGCGCTGGCACAGCTCGTCGAGCAGCTGGAGTCTGACGAGGACCGTTCGATCGTGCCGGTGCGGGTGTTCTGGTTACCGCCCGCGGGTGGTGGCAAGCTGAGCAGGCTGGCCGGGCTGCTTCCCGGCCGGGATCCCTACCACCCCAGCGAGCGTCAGCAGCGTCGCATCCTGCGCAGCGACCCTCGGCGCGCGCGGGTGGTGGCCGGCGAATCGGCCAAGGTTTCCGAACTTCGTCAGCAGTGGCGTGACACCACTGTCGCAGAAAACCCGCGCGATTTCGCGCAGTTCGTGACCCGCCGCGCCATCTTGGCCATGGAACGCGTCGCATACCGGCTGCTCGGTCCTCAGTACAAGTCGCCCCGGCTGGTGAAGCCGGAGATGCTGGCGTCGGCCCGATTTCGGGCCGGCCTGGACCAGATTCCGGGTGCCTCGGTGGAAGAAGCCGGCAAGATCCTCGACGAGATGGCAACTGGGTGGAGCCGGGTCTCGGTCGATCTCAATGCTGCCCTCAGCAGGCTGCTGGTCCGCGGGTTCGATCCCGAAATCGACTACGACCAGTACCAGGTCGCGGCGATGCGTGCTGCGCTGCAAGCGCATCCCGCTGTCATGCTCTGGTCGCACCGGTCCAATCTGGACAGCGCAGTGCTGGCGGTCGCGCTACAGGAGAACGGGCTGCCCAAAGCACACGTGTTCGGCGGGATCAACATGGCCTTCGGGCTGATGGGACCGCTGATGCGCCGCTCTGGCGTCATCTTCATCCGTCGCAGTTTCGGCGACGACGCGCTCTATAAATACGTGCTCAAGGAATACGTCGGCTATCTCGTCGAGAAGCGGTTCAACTTGAGCTGGTCCATCGAAGGCACTAGGTCACGCACCGGAAAGATGTTGCCGCCCAAGCTCGGTCTGATGAGCTACGTGGCCGACGGCTACCTGGAGGGTCGCACCGACGACATCCTTTTGCAGCCGGTCTCGATCAGCTTCGACCAGCTGCATGAGATTGCCGAGTATGCCGCCTACGCGCGCGGCGCCGAGAAAAAGCCGGAGGGCTTCGGCTGGCTGTACAACTACATCAAGGCCCAGGGCGAACGTAACTACGGCAAGATCTACGTCCGCTTCCCTCAAGCGGTCTCGATGCGGCAGTACCTCGGTGTGCCGCACGGTCCGATGACCCAGGACCAAGCCGCGAAACGCCTTGCCCTGCAGAAGATGTCCTTCGAAGTAGCGTGGCGGATCCTGCAGGCGACGCCGGTGACCGCGACAGGCTTGGTGTCCGCGCTGCTGCTGACCACCCACGGGGTGGCGTTGACGCTCGATCAGCTGCACCACACGCTGCAGGATTCACTGGATTACCTCGAGCGCAAGCAGACGCCGATGTCGACGAGTGCGTTGCGACTACGCAAACCCGAAGGTGTACGCGCCGCGGTGGACGCACTGTCCAACGGACATCCGGTCACCCGTGTGGATGGTGGCCGGGAACCCGTGTGGCGCATCGTACCCGAGCATGAGCACGCGGCGGCGTTCTACCGCAATTCGGTGATCCACGCCTTCCTGGAGACCTCGATCGTCGAACTCGCGTTGGCGCACGCCAGGCATGCTGACGGTGACCGGCTGGAGGCGTTCTGGGCGCAGGCGATGCGGCTGCGCGATCTGCTGAAATTCGATTTCTACTTCGCCGATTCGACGACATTTAGGGCCAACATCGCCGAAGAGATGGCCTGGCATCAGGATTGGGAGGCACACGTCGCCGCCGGTGGCGACGAGATCGACGCGATACTGTACGCGAAGCGGCCATTGATGTCGGACGCGATGCTGCGGGTGTTCTTCGAGGCGTACGAGATCGTCGCCGACGTACTAGGCGATGCTCCGGACGAGATCGGCCAGAAGGAACTGACACAGTTGGCGCTTGGTGTCGGGCATCAGTACGCGGCTCAAGGCCGCGTCCCCAGCAGCGAGCCGGTGTCCACGCTGCTATTCGCGACCGCGCGCCAGGTCGTCGCCGATCAGCATCTGCTGGAACCCGCAGCAGACCTCGCCGAGCGCCGGATTGCGTTTCGGCGGGAATTGCGGGACATTCTGCGCGATTTCAACCATGTCGGGCAGATCGCGCGCAATCGGTTCGTCGCCCGCGAAATCGAGGCGCAGCGGGGGAGACAGGCTGAACAGTCCTGAACCAACCCGGCCTGGCGGGGCTTTTTCGACGCCAGCCTCATACGCTGGGAAGATGACGCTAGCTCTGCCCACTGGTAAGCGTCGCGCGGTGGTGTGGCCGCTGCTCGCCGGCGTCGCCGTGCTGGCGGGCTGCACGGCGGCTGGAATCGCGGCGCTGTCGCTGGCGGATGCGCTGACCGCCACCGGGTTACCCGATCCGGGTCCGGTCACCACGCTGGGGCTGCCGTTCGTCCGGGCGGCCGGTGAGATCGCGGCAGTGGCAGCCGTCGGGTCGTTCCTGCTCGCGGCATTTCTGGTGCCGCCGCAAACCAGCGGGGTGCTCGATGTAGCGGGATACCGCGCGGTTCGGCTGGGCACGGTGGCGTCGGGGGTGTGGGCGGTGTGCGCCGCGCTGCTGGTGCCGCTGACCATTTCCGATGTCTCCGGTCAGCCGTTGGTCAACCACCTCAACCCGGCGACGATCTGGTCGCTGGCCAACCTGATCAACACCGCGACCGCGTGGCGCTTGACCGCGTTTCTGGCCGCCGCGGTGGCGTTGGCGAGCCTGCCGGTGCTGCGCTGGTCATGGACACCACTGCTGCTGATCGGGTCGTTGGTCACCCTCGTTCCGCTCGGGCTGACTGGTCACTCCTCGGCCGGCGGTTCGCATGACCTGGCCACCAACAGCCTGCTGATCCACCTTTTCGCCGCCAGCCTGTGGGCCGGTGGTCTGCTTGCCCTGCTGACCCACGCGCTGCGTCGCGGTGAGCGCGCCGACCTGGCGGCGCGGCGGTTCTCGGCGCTCGCGCTGTGGTGCTTCGCCGCGATGGGGTTCAGCGGTGTCGTCAACGCCCTGGTGCGGGTTCTGCCGTCCGACCTGCTGACCACCGCCTATGGCCGGCTGGTGATCGCCAAGTTCATTGCGCTGTGTGTGCTTGGTGTTATCGGCTGGCGTCAGCGTCGCACCGGAGTCGCTGCGCTGCAAGCGGATCCGAGCTCGCGTGCTGCCCTGATCCGGCTGTCGCTGATGGAGGCGGCGGTCTTCGGCCTCACCTTCGGCATTGCCGTCGGGTTGAGCCGCACACCGCCGCCGCCACTGCCGATCGGGGTTCCCTCGATTCCCGACGTGGCGATCGGCTACGACTTCGACGGACCGCCCACCGTCGCGCGGGTGCTCTTCCACTGGCGCTTCGACCTGATCTTCGGCACGGCGGCAATCGTTTTCGCGGCGCTATATCTGGCCGCGGTGCGGCGGCTGCGTCGCCGCGGCGACAGTTGGCCGACCGGCAGGACACTGGCGTGGCTGCTCGGCTGTGCGCTGTTGCTGTTCGCGACCTCGTCGGGTTTGGGCCGATACATGCCGGCGATGTTCAGCATGCATATGGCCGTCCACATGATGCTGTCGATGCTGGTGCCGATCCTGCTGGCGCTGGGCGGCCCGGTCAGCCTGGCACTGCGGGCGCTGCCTGCCGCTGGGCGTGATGAGCCGCCGGGCATGCGGGAATGGCTGCTGGCAGCCCTGCACAGCCGGCTGTCCCGCTTTCTCACTCACCCGGTCGTCGCTACCGTGCTGTTCGTCGCCGGGTTCTACGCGCTGTACCTTGGCGGTCTTTTCGACGCCGCGGCCAGCAGCCATGCCGGGCATGTTGCGATGAACGTGCACTTCCTGCTCAGCGGCTACCTGTTCTACTGGGTGGTGGTCGGTGTCGACCCCACACCGCGGCCGATCCCACCGTTGGTCAAGGTGGCCGTGGTGTTCGCGTCGCTGCCGCTGCACGCATTCTTCGGAGTGGTGATGATGGGCACGCAGCGCGTCCTCGGCGAAAGCTTCTATCGGTCGTTGCATTTGAGCTGGCACACCGATCTGCTGGGTGATCAGCGACTTGGCGGTGGAATCGCTTGGGCGGCAGGGGAAATACCTCTTGTAATCGTGATGATCGCGCTGCTTGTGCAGTGGTCGCGCAGCGATCAGCGGATGGCGCGGCGGTTTGATCGAGCGGCCGAGCGTGACGACGACGCCGAGCTGGCCGCCTACAACGCGATGCTGGCTGAACTCGCTCGTCGCGACGCGTCGGGGCGGCGCTAGCCCGCTTGCTGGCCATGGAGAGGCCCGGTGCCCGCCTCCGCGCGACAACGCGTCATCCACAGTTGCGGTTTCATCCACAGAATCACCGAGCCACACGGTCGGCCCGGCCGGATTGTCGGTCATCCCGAGCTGGATGGGAGCAGCACCGGCGGTGAGGCGACATTGGGATTGCCCGGGCTCGCCACGGAAACCACCGCCGCCATTGAGGAAAGGAATGAGCAATGTTCGAAACGCCGCTGACCGTGGTCGGAAACATCGTCAACGACCCAAAACGCCGCAGGGTCGGCGACCAAGAGGTGCTCAAGTTCCGGGTCGCGAGCAATTCGCGCCGTCGTGGCGCCGACGGCAACTGGGAGGCCGGCAACTCGTTGTTTGTCACCGTCAACTGTTGGGGTCGGCTGGTCACCGGTGTGGGCGCGTCATTGGGCAAGGGCTCGCCAGTGATCGTGGTGGGGCATATCCACACCAGCGAGTACGAGGATCACGACGGCATTCGGCGCTCGACGTTGGAGATGCGCGCTACCTCGGTCGGCCCTGACCTGTCTCGCTGCATTGCGCGCGTCGAGAAGATGGTGCCCTCAGGAACGGACACTGGAACATCGCCGACATCGGAACCGGTAGCCGAAGCCGATCCGGCTGATGCCGATGACACAGATCACGCTGACACCGCAGATGCCGAGCAGGAAGCCGGCACGGGGCTGCCCCTGTCGGCTTAGCGGGGCCTGAGCGGTGCCTACGATGGTCGGCGAGCAATCGTGCAAGACCAGAGAGGTAATACCGCGCAATGGCTGAGTTCATCTACACGATGAGGAAGGTCCGCAAGGCGCACGGCGACAAGGTCATCTTGGACGACGTCACACTGAGCTTCCTGCCGGGAGCCAAGATCGGTGTCGTCGGTCCCAATGGGGCCGGAAAGTCGAGCGTCTTGCGGATCATGGCCGGCTTGGACAAGCCGAACAACGGTGACGCCTTCCTGGCCACCGGCGCCACCGTCGGCATCCTGCTACAGGAGCCGCCGCTCAACGAAGAGAAGACCGTCCGCGGCAACGTGGAGGAGGGTCTGGGCGACATCAAGACCAAGCTCGACCGCTTCAACGAGGTCGCCGAGCTGATGGCCACCGAGTACTCCGACGAGCTGATGGAAGAGATGGGCCGGTTGCAGGAGGAACTGGACCACGCCGACGCGTGGGATCTCGATTCGCAGCTGGAGCAGGCCATGGACGCGCTGCGCTGCCCACCGCCCGACGAGCCGGTCACGCAGTTGTCCGGCGGCGAGCGCCGCCGGGTGGCGCTGTGCAAGCTGCTGCTGTCCAAACCCGACCTGCTGCTGCTCGACGAGCCGACCAACCATCTGGACGCCGAAAGCGTGCAGTGGCTCGAACAGCACCTGGCTGCCTACAAGGGCGCGATCCTGGCGGTCACCCACGACCGCTACTTCCTCGACAACGTCGCCGAATGGATTCTGGAACTGGATCGCGGCCGCGCATATCCCTACGAAGGCAACTACTCCACCTACCTGGAGAAGAAGGCTGAGCGGCTGGCCGTGCAAGGCCGCAAAGACGCCAAGCTGCAGAAGCGATTGCAGGACGAACTGGCCTGGGTCCGCTCCGGCGCCAAGGCTCGGCAGGCCAAAAGCAAGGCGCGCCTGCAGCGCTACGAGGAAATGGCCGCCGAGGCGGAGAAGACCCGCAAACTCGATTTCGAGGAGATCCAGATCCCACCCGGGCCGCGACTGGGATCGGTGGTGGTCGAGGTCGAGCACCTCGACAAGGGCTTCGAGGGGCGGCAGCTGATCAAGGATCTGTCCTTCACGCTGCCACGCAACGGCATTGTCGGGGTCATCGGACCAAACGGGGTCGGCAAGACCACGTTGTTCAAGATCATCATCGGGCAGGAGAAATTGGACAGCGGCACCGTCAAGGTCGGCGAAACAGTCAAGATCAGCTATGTGGACCAGGCTCGTGCCGGCATCGACCCAAACAAGACGGTGTGGGAAGTCGTGTCCGACGGGCTGGACCATATCCAGGTCGGTCACACTGAAGTACCGTCGCGGGCCTATGTGTCGGCCTTCGGTTTCAAGGGCCCCGACCAGCAGAAGCCGGCCGGCCTGCTCTCCGGCGGCGAACGCAACCGGCTGAACCTCGCGCTGACGCTCAAGCAGGGCGGCAACCTGATCCTGTTGGACGAGCCGACCAACGACCTCGACGTCGAAACCCTGAGCTCGCTGGAGAACGCTCTGGTGAACTTCCCCGGCTGCGCGGTGGTGATTTCGCACGATCGCTGGTTCCTCGACCGGATATGCACGCACATCCTGGCGTGGGAAGGCGACGAGGATAACGAGGCCAAGTGGTTCTGGTTCGAGGGCAACTTCGCCGCGTACGAGGAAAACAAAGTGGAACGGCTCGGCGTCGAAGCCGCCCGTCCGCACAGGGTGACCCACCGCAAGCTCACCCGCGACTAATGTCTGCGGTACCAGCGGGCGCGCTGCTGGGTCAGGAGCAGTCGGCATGACGGTGGATCCAGGGGCTACCAGCCTCCACGGGGCGCTCGCGTGGACCACGTTCACCCGGGCCGAGGACATTCCCGACTGGATCTCGAAGGCCTACACCGACACCTACCGCGGCCCGCACGGCGAAGCCGACACACAATCGGCCGGTCCGGTCGACCAAGCCGTCCCCACCGCCCTGGTGGTGCCGGCCATGCTGAGCGCGCACTACCGGCTAGGCCAGCATCGTCCCGCCGGTGAAAGTCGTGTCGCCGTCTACCCGCCCGACGATCCTGCCGGGTTCGGTCCCGCGCTGCAGGTGGTCACCGACCACGGCTCCATGCTGATGGATTCCGTCACCGTGCTGCTGCACCGGCTGGGGGTCGGCTACGCGACCATCATGAACCCGGTATTCGAGGTGCGCCGCAGCCCGTCGGGGGATCTGCTGAGCGTCGAACCGAAAACCGATGGCGCTGCGGAATACGTCGACGAGGCCTGGATCCATGTCCAGCTCTCGCCGTCCGTCGACCGCAATGCCCTCGCGGAGGTCGAACGCCTGCTGCCTGGCGTTCTCGCGGACGTCCGGCGGGTCGCGGCGGACTCGGCAGCGATGATGAGCACGCTCAATGACCTGGCCGCAGATCTCGAAACCGATCCCGCAGGCCACTATCCCGGTCCTGACCGCGACGA
>DASPOT010000071.1:0-2155 GCA_035625875.1 Mycobacterium sp.
GCTGCCGGCCGGCGTCCGCGTGACCGTCCGCACAAGCGATGGCAACCACACGTGGTCTGTCGGCCCGAAATCGGGTCCCGAGGTGACCCTCGACGGCCCTGCTGCCGACCTGGTGCGATGGCTCGCGGGGCGTCGACCGCTGGCCGAAATCGGAATGGCTGGTCCGGATGCCAAAGTCCGTGCGTTACGTGCCTTCGCCGGTCGTGTGTGACCCGATCCGAGACTGGGATCTGATCACTCTTAAATCTCTACAAACGAGACAACCTCGCTAGCTGCCGACCAAATGCGCGCTGCCGTCCTGCAATTCGTCACGGCGCAAATTCATCGGAGTGACAGCGGAGACATCGCCGCCGGCGACCACGGCTCGGGTGATCGGAGTGAGCGCCTGGAACAGCGTTTCCACCTCGTCGTCGCTGAGCACGTCGAGCGCCGACAGGGCAAGCGTGTCGGTTCTCGATTCGATGCGGTCCTTCAGGTCCCGACCAGCCGCGGTCAGCGACCCGTCGTCATTGAGCAGCCCCCGCTCGGCCAGCCGTTGTTCGTGGTGATGCCACGCCGCCTCGTCGTAATCGCGGGTGCGGGCGATATAGTCGCGCGCGACCCGGCCCGCGGCGGCGTGTAACACGTTGGATTCCCGACCCGAAACACCGGCGGCGGTCAGTACTGCCACGTGGGCATCGCCGCGCTGCTCGCGCAGCAGCGTCGCAGCATGCCACAGCGCGGCCAGCGGATTGTCCGGCCACGGCAGCGCCAGATTCGCGGCGAACAGCGGGCGCCCGTCAAGCGGCGCCTGGCGCGCCGCCCTTCCCGCCAATTCCGCGGCGGCACCGACGTTTTCATCTGCGCCGAGGCCGTAGCGGCGCAGCGCCGCAACCGCGGAGTCCTGCCGGGCGCGCAACGCGGCTTCGGGACCGGCGATCTGCCACGCCGCCGGCAGGGCCTTGGCGACCCGCTCGGGGGCGAAGTTATAGAAGATCGCGGTCACCACCTCCGGCGGCGCAATGCCCAGCGGCGCCGACCGGGCGGCGAAGTAGCCCATCCAGTAACCTCGGTAACCCAGGCCATCCAACGCCGCCCGCGCCTCCGGCGCGAAGTAAGTCACCGCATGCACCGGCTCGAATCGATCAAAGAAGCGTCGCGCCAGCCCCGGTTCTCTGCGCACGGTCGCAGTTAACCACCCGCTGTTGCCCATGACCAAGTCCGGAGCCGTGGATGGGATTAGCCGCGGCTGCGCGGCGGACTCCTTAAAGGTCGAGCCCTGGTCTCGGTCGCGGCTGCGGCTCAGGTGCTGGTCGACGATCCGGCCCACGTGAGACAGGATCTGATCACTCCCGTTTCTCTACAAACGAGACCGGAGATCAGGCGTGCACATTGCGCAGTCCACGCGCGTTGCGCAGGCCAGAGCAGTTGTAACAACCCACGCATCCAACGCAATCTGTACAGGCGCACCCGACACAGGCCAGGCATCTGGTGCAGGCGAAGCAGGACACACATGCCAGGCATCCGCTGACCATGAACGACATGATCGTCAGGGCGCTTCCGGCGATCGCGGCACTGTTGACCGTGGCGATCGAACCGGCCACGCCGGCGCTGCCGACGGTACCTGCTGAACCGGCCACCCCGGCGCTGGTGAGGGTGGCGAGTGACCTGGCCACACCGGCACTTCGGACCGTGGCGACTGACCGGACAACGCCTTTGGACTGCACCGGAGTGCGTCGCATCCAATCGATCGTCATGGCCACTTCACCTTCACCTTTCTCGACCGGCGCCGACGGTCTCGCCCGTCTGGTTACCCAATGAACGAGACAGCCTTGCTGTCACGCCCTTCCCCGTCGACGAGCGCATCTTGGGCATGGGGATGGTCAGCGCTCAACAGCCGGCTCGTCGCCTAAGCCCGATACTGCGGTCATGCAGCTCGACAGTAAGCGTGCGCGGCACCCTAACCGTCCTGACAGACGATCCGAGACAAGATTCGATCACTCCCGGATCTCTACAAATGAGACAGAGGATGGGTAGCGCGTGGGTCGAAGAATGGGACATCGTTCTGCTGCACCGCGACCACCGGTCACACGAAGGAGCCTGCGTGCGGGCCGCCTGGCTCAAGGTGGTGCCGGATCAGCTCAGCCGATCCCTGGACCTCTACCGGACGTCGGTG